>NZ_JBAMDC010000308.1:0-7842 GCF_036961605.1 Streptomyces sp. KLMMK | reverse complement strand
CGGCCCCGCCCCGCGCGTGATCTCCTCCACCGCCTCGTCGAGGAACTCCCGCGGCACCGGGAACTGTCCGGCGATCACGTCGGCCAGGTGGGCCGCCTTGGCCCGGTCGATCACGAAGAGCGTGGTGATGGGCAGGAAGAGGGCGAGCCGCAGGCAGGCCAGGGCGTAGCGGTCGACGTCGGCGCCGCGGCGGTCCGGCGGGGCGAAGAAGCCGGGGTGGGCGACGACCTGCCGGCCGTGCTCGGAGGCGGGCGCGGCGGCCTCGAAGTCGATGAGGACGACGGAGTCTTCGCCGGGCGCGACCATGATGTTGAACATGTGGAGGTCGTTGAAGACGACGCCCCGCGCGTGGACCTTCTCGACGGCCTCCTCGACGGCGCGGTGGATGCGCAGCGCCCACGCGGTGTAGTCGGCGGTGGCGGTGGGCTCCGGGTCCGCGGCGAGCAGCGGGTGGCGGTGGGCGAAGAAGGAGTTGAGGGGTTTGCCCTCGACGAAGTCCATGACGAGGAAGCGGTGGTCGCCGATGGTGAGCCAGTCCCGCGGCTCGGGGGCGACGCCGAGGCCGGCGAGCCGCTCCAGGGCGTCCTTCTCGCGCTCCAGGCGGGCGACGGCGTCGGCCCCGTCGGCGGCGAGCCCGGCGTGGGGGCGGCCCTCCTTGAGGACGACCTTGCGGCCGTCGCGGGTGTCGGTGCCGGCGTAGACGCCGCCGCCGTTGGAGAAGTGCAGGGCCTTCTCGATGCGGTAGGGCAGGTCGCCGACGGTGGTGGCGTTGCGCGCGGCGAGGTGCGGGGCGAGGAAGGCGGGCAGCGTCACCCACGCGGGGACCTGGAAGGCGGGGTTGCGGGAGTCGGGGACGAGCTTGCCGTCCCCGTCCTCGATCGCGGGCACGAGGGCGCCGCGCCCGTCGATGCAGAAGCGGCGGGTGAAGGCGCCGTAGCGGACGTAGAGCGGGCCTTCGTGCCAGCGCAGGTCGGTGAGGATGTACGGGCCGGGGCGGCCGCCGATGATCTCGTGCAGCCCGGCGAGGACGGTGTGGAGCTGCTCCTCGCCGGAGGGGTAGACGGTGACGAACTTCCCGCTGTGGCCGCGCTCCGCGTACTTGTTGTTGCGCAGGTGGAGCAGGTGGGGGCCGGGGACGAACTTGAACGGGATGTCCCGGGCGACGCAGTAGTCCCAGACGTCGGCGGCGGTCTTGTCCGCGGTGTCGGCGGTGGCGGAGACGTGGATCTTCCAGCCCTGGAGGGGCTGCCCGGGTCGCGGGCCGCCGTCCTCCCCGGCGGGGAAGACGTGGAGCCAGTCGCCGTGGCGGGCGGTGCTCCAGCCGGCGGGGGCGGGGCGGCGGGCGGTCTCGTACCAGCCCGCCTCCTGGGATCCCTCGCCGCCCGCCCCCGGGACGGACAGCCGGTCCGGGGTCTCGTAGAAGTGCCTGTCGGCCAGGCAGTAGACCTCGTACCGCGCGTCCATCGTCGCCCCCTCGGCTGCGTTGCCTAGAGATTTCCACGCTGTGAGGGGACCGGCCAGTCACATGTGTCATCAAGGAAGTGTGCGGAACGCATGAGTAACAACGCGCGTGCGTACGAACGGCGTTGCTGCACACGCCCCCTGTTCACTCCTCCGGAGGGAAGTCCGGAGGAAAGACGGGCTCACCCGTGTCCAGGACGCTGATCGTGATCGCCTCCACCGGGCAGCTCTCGGCGGCCGTGAACAGCGGACCGGAGGCGTCCGTCTCCTCCGCGACCGGGTGCGAGCGCCGTCCCGCGTCGAGCGCGAACGCCTCCGGCGCGTTCCCCGCGCACATCCCCGAGCCCACGCACAGCCCCCGGTCGACCCGCACGCGCCAGCGCCCGCCCGCCGCGGTCACGCCTCTCCCCCGGCCGGCTCGCCGTGCCCCGCCGGCAGGTGGATCGTCTTGTGCTCCAGGTACTCGGCGAAGCCCTCGGGCCCGAACTCCCGCCCCAGGCCGGAGTTCTTGTAGCCGCCGAAGGGGCCGAACATGTCGAGGCCGAAGGTGTTGACCGAGTAGGTGCCGGTGCGCACCCGGCGGGCGACTTCGATGCCGCGCTCGGCGTCGCGGGTCCAGACGCTGCCGGAGAGCCCGTAGTCGGAGTCGTCGGCGATGTGCACGGCCTCCTCCTCCGTGTCGTAGGGCAGCAGGCAGATCACGGGCCCGAAGATCTCCTCGCGGGCGATCCGCATGGCGTTGGAGACGTCGCCGAAGAGGGTGGGCTCGACGTACCAGCCCGTGCCGGGGTCCGCCGGCCGGCCGCCGCCGGCGAGCACCTTGGCGCCCTCGCGCTGCCCGAGCGCGATGTACTCCAGCGAGCGCCGCCGCTGCCGCTCGGCGACGAGCGGGCCGACCTGGGTGGCGGGGTCGAGGGGGTCGCCGACGACGAGGGCGGAGGCGGCCGCGGCGAAGCGCTCGGCCAGCTCGGCGTAGTGGGCGCGGGGGGCGAGGATGCGCGTCTGGGCGATGCACGCCTGGCCGTTGTTCATCCACGCGGTGGGGACGATGCCGGTGACGGCCGCGTCCAAGTCGGCGTCCGGCAGGATGATCGCCGCGGACTTCCCGCCGAGCTCCAGGGTGACGCGGGTGAGGTTGCGCGCGGCGACCTCCATGACGCGCTTGCCCGCGGCGACCGAGCCGGTGAAGGCCACCTTGTCGACGCCCGGGTGGCCGACGAGGTACTCGCTGACCTCGCGCTCCGCGGGGAGGACGGACAGCACGCCCTCCGGCAGGCCCGCCTCGGTGACGATCTCCGCCAGCAGGTAGGAGTCCAGGGGCGTCTCGGGCGAGGGTTTGAGCACCACCGAGCAGCCGGTCAGCAGCGCGGGCGCGAGCTTGGCCGCGGCCACCAGCTGGGGCATGTTCCATGGCACGACGGCCGCGACGACGCCGACGGGCTCGCGCCGCACCAGCAGCGGCCCGAGGGCGCCCGCCCGCCGCTCCTCGCAGGGCAGGTCGCGGGCGACGGCGATGGCGCAGTCCCACACCATCATCGCGCCGAGGGCCTGGGCGAGGACGCTCCACGAGTAGGGGGAGCCGTTCTGCGCGGAGACGGTGCGGGCCAGCTCCTCGTGCCGGGCGGCGATGCCGTCCTTGATCCGGGTGACGACCTCGATGCGCTCGGCGGCCGGCCGGTCCGCCCAGATCCCGGAGTCGAAGGAGGTGCGGGCCGCGGCCACGGCGCGGTCGACGTCCTCGCGCGAGGCGTGCGGGACGCGGCCGATGACCTCCTCGGAGTGCGGCGACACCACGTCGATGACGGCGCGGCCGGCCGGGTCGGTCATGGTGCCGCCGATGAAGAGCTGCCCGTGCTCGATCAGTCCGTTCCCGTCCCGGTCCAGATCCCGGTTCATGTCCGATGCCTCCCGCGCGTCTGCGGAGCCCTGGGCGTCGAATCTGACGCTGCATCAGACAGTTAGCAGCTCCTCCGGCGCCGGGGCAACGGGGTCGGCGGGCTCGCCGGACGACCGGGCCCCGGCCCGGCCGGTTAAAGTGTCTGCGACAACTTCATCCCGCCTCGGAACGGGGGAAGCCGGTGCAAATCCGGCGCTGACCCGCAACCGTGACTACGGCCCGCCGCCCCGGCACGGCCGTACGAGCCGGACCACCCGGGCCAGGCGGCAGGCTTCCGGAGCCGGTCGTACCGCCTGGCGGTGCCGCCCGGTCCACCGGCACCGTCGAGGTATGCGGAGCCGAGCCCGGTGCCACCGCGCGAAGCTCGCGGGGCGGCAGCCGCGCCCGGCTGCGCCACCGCGCACCCCGGCACGCCGGCCACCGCAGTGACACCCACCCGAGAGGCACGACCCCATGGCCCCCTCCCTCGTCGTCCACGCGCGCCGCGGCGCCGCGGTCCTGGCCACCGCCGCCGCCCTGAGCACGGCCGTGGTCCCCGCCGCCGTCGCCGACAGCTCCCCGTCCCCGGCCGCCCCCGGGCTCTACGGCACGGCGGACCCCAAGTTCGACGGCGTCTTCCGGCAGTCCCTGGCCTTCATGGCGCAGAGCGCGGTGAACGTCACGCCGGCCAAGCAGGCCGTCGACTGGCTCACCGGCCAGCAGTGCGCGGACGGCGGCTTCCCCGGCTACCGCGCCGACACGAGCAAGGCGTGCGACCCCAAGAAGGACGAGTTCACGGACGCCACCGCCGCGGCCGTACAGGGCCTCGCCGCCGCCGGAGGCCGCTCGGAGGCCGTCAAGAAGGGCCTCGACTGGCTCAAGGCCCACCAGAACGAGGACGGCGGCTGGGGCTACCAGGCCGGCAGCCCCAGCGACGCCAACTCCACCTCCATCGCCCTCGGCGCGTTCGCCGCGGCCGGCCAGGACCCGGCCAAGGAGGCCGCCAAGGGCGGCAGGAACCCCGTCGAGACGCTGCTGACCTTCCAGCTCGGCTGCGACGCGAAGGAGGAGGCCGAGCGCGGCGCGTTCGCGTACCTCAAGGACGACAAGGGGCTGCGCGCCGACAACCTCGCCAGCGCCGCCGCCGCGCTCGCCACGCGCGGCAAGGGCTACCTCGTCGAGCCCCCGAAGAAGGACGCCGACCAGCCGGTCAAGGCGCTGGAGTGCTCCGGCGACGACCAGGCGAAGCCCAAGGACGCCGCCGCTGCCGCCGAGGCCGTCGACGGCTACCTCGTGGCCACCATGGACAAGAACGGCGGCTACCTGCTGCCGTCCATGCCCGGCGCCCCCGCCAAGCCCGACCACGGCAACACCGCCGACGCCGCCCTCGCCCTCGCCGCCGGCGGCCACCGCTCGGCCGCCGAGAAGCCCCTGAAGTGGCTGCAGTCCAAGGAGAGCGGCACCGCCGAGTGGGCCAAGGGCCAGCCCGGCCGCCTGGCCAAGCTGATCCTGGCCACCGACGCGGCCGGCGGCAACCCGCACAACTTCGCGGGCACCGATCTGGTGGAGCAGCTGAACGCCACCGGCCCGGCCCCGGAGAAGAAGGCCACCGGCGGCATGGGGACGGAGGAGGAGAAGAAGGACGACGACTCCGTCACCGTCAACGTGTGGTGGATCGTGGGCGTCGGCCTGGCCTTCGGCGCCGGCATCGGCTTCCTGATCAGCGGCCGCAAGAAGAAGCAGCAGCAGCTGTGACCCGAGCCGCCGCGGCACGCGGCACGGTGATGCGCGGCGGCGCGGCCGCCGCGCTCGCCGCCGTGCTCCTCACCCTCCTCGGCACCGCCGCCCCCGCGCAGGCCGCCGGGTACCGGTACTGGTCGTTCTGGCAGGGCCCCGGCGGGCAGTGGGCCTACGCCACGCAGGGGCCGGCCACGGCCCGGCCCGGTGACGGCGAGGCCGTCGGGTTCCGGTTCGCCGTCAGCGCGGACTCCTCCGACGCCGCGAAGCCGCGCGCCGCCGCGGACTTCGGGGCGGTCTGCGACAGCACGCCCGCCAAGGACGGTACGAAGCGCGTCGCCGTCGTCCTCGACTTCGGCACGGCCGCCGACGCCCCCGAGGGCGAGACGCCGCCCGCCGCCCGCTCGGCCTGCGCCCGGGTGGGCGAGGACGCGACCGCGGGCGAGGCGCTGGCCGCCGTCGCCAAGCCGCTGCGCTACGACTCCTCCGCCCTGCTGTGCGCCATCGCCGGCTACCCGCGGACGGGCTGCGGCGAGCAGGTCGGCGGCGCGAAGAAGGAATCCCGGGACGGGAGCGCACAGCCGAGCCCGGCCGGGAGCGAGGACTCCGGCGACGCGGGCTCCGGCGACGACGGCGGGCCTTCGGCCGGCCTGATCGGCGGTATCGCCGCCGTGGTCGTCCTGGGCGCCGCGGCCTTCTGGCAGGCCCGCCGACGCCGCGGATGAGCGACAGGAAGAAGCCGCCGCGGGGCGGGGCGGAGGTGGGCGCCGGGACCGGTGCCGGCAGCGGCGCCGGGAGCGCGCCGCTCACCTCGCGCGCCTCCGCACTGCACGCGGGCGCCTGGTGGGTGTGGGCGCTCGGCCTGGCCGCGGCGGCCTCCCGCACCACGAACGTCCTGCTGCTCGGCCTGCTCATCGCCGTCGCCGGCTACGTCGTGGCCGCGCGGCGCACGGACGCGCCCTGGGCGCGCTCGTACGGGGCGTTCCTCAAGCTCGGCCTCGTCGTCATCGGCATCCGGCTCGTCTTCGCGATCGTGCTGGGCTCCCCGATCCCGGGCACGCACACGCTCTTCACCCTGCCGGAGGTGCCGCTCCCGGACTGGGCGCGGGGCGTGCGGCTCGGCGGCCGGGTGACGGCCGAGGGGCTGCTCTTCGCGTTCTACGACGGCATGAAGCTGGCCACGCTGCTGGTGTGCGTGGGCGCGGCCAACGCGCTCGCCAGCCCGGCGCGGCTGCTGAAGTCCCTGCCCGGGGCGCTGTACGAGGCGGGCGTCGCGGTCGTCGTCGCGATGACGTTCGCGCCGAACCTCGTCGCCGACGTCCAGCGGCTGCGCGCCGCCCGCCGCCTGCGCGGACGCCCCGACCACGGCCTCGCCGCGCTGCTCCAGGTGGGACTGCCGGTGCTGGAGGGCGCTCTTGAGCGTTCCGTGGCGCTGGCGGCGTCGATGGACGCGCGGGGCTACGGCCGCACGGCCCGGGTGCCGCGCGCGGTCCGCCGCACCACGAGCGCGCTCACGCTGGGCGGCCTGATGGGCGTCTGCGCCGGCACGTACGGGCTGCTCGCCGACCAGGGCGCGGGCTACGGCACGCCCGTCCTGCTGGGCGGCCTCGCCGCCGCGCTGGCGGGCCTGTGGCTGGGCGGCCGCCGCTCCGTCCGCACGCGCTACCGGCCGGACCGGTGGGACGTACGGGCCTGGCTGGTGTCGGGCTCGGGCGTGGCGGTCGCGGCCCTGATGATCCAGGCGAACACCTACGCGGCGGCCGCGCTGCACCCGCCGGCGGTGCCGCTGACGGCGCCGCAGCTGCCGGTGTGGCCGGCGGCGGCGATCCTGATCGGCCTGCTCCCCGCGTTCGTGGCGCCGGCGCCCGCCGACGGGATCACGCGGGATGCGGCCACCGGGCCGGGGCATCCGTCCCCGCCGCGACGGCGCCCGGCCCCCGCCGGGGAGCCCGGCGGTGCCGAGGCCACCGAGACCCCCACCCCCGAGGAGCCCAAGTGATCCGCTTCGAGCAGGTGTCGGTCACCTACGACGACGCCGAGGCACCCTCGCTCCAGGAGGTCGACCTCAGCGTCCCCGAGGGCGAACTCTGCCTGCTCGTCGGACCGTCCGGCGTCGGCAAGTCCACCCTCCTCGGCACCGTCAGCGGCCTCGTCCCGCACTTCACCGGCGGCACCCTGCACGGCCGCGTCACCGTCGCCGGCCGCGACACCCGTACCCACAAGCCGCGCGAACTGGCCGACGTCGTCGGCACCGTGGGCCAGGACCCGCTCGCGCACTTCGTCACCGACACCGTCGAGGACGAGCTCGCGTACGGCATGGAGTCCCTCGGCATCCCCCCGCACACCATGCGGCGCCGCGTCGAGGAGACCCTCGACCTGCTGGGCCTCGCGACCCTCCGCGACCGCCCCATCGCCACGCTCTCCGGCGGCCAGCAGCAGCGCGTCGCGATCGGCTCGGTGCTGACCACGCACCCGAAGGTGCTGGTCCTCGACGAGCCGACGTCCGCCCTGGACCCGGGCGCGGCGGAGGAGGTGCTCGCCGTCCTGCAGCGCCTGGTCCACGACCTGGGCACCACGGTCCTGATGGCCGAGCACCGGCTGGAGCGCGTCGTGCAGTACGCGGACCGCGTCATCCTGCTGCCCGGCCCCGGGCGGGCCCCCGTCATGGGGGAGCCGGCCGAGGTCATGGCGGTGTCGCCGGTCCACCCGCCCGTCGTCGACCTGGGCCGGCTCGCCGGCTGGTCACCGCTGCCCCTGTCCGTACGGGA
>NZ_JBAMDC010000307.1:0-7865 GCF_036961605.1 Streptomyces sp. KLMMK | reverse complement strand
GTCGGCGGCCTCGGCGGCGGGGTGCCCCGTGCGGGAGGGCGCGGGGCTCGGCTCGGGGCACGGCTCGGGACGCGGCTCCGCGCCCCCCGCCAGGACCTCCGCCATGCCGCGCAGCAGCTGGGCCAGGATCGTGCCGGAGTTGCCGCGGGCGCCTATGAGGGCGCCGTGCGCCATGGCGCGGACGGCGTCGGGGAGCGCGGGGCGGGAGGCGGGGCCCGTGGTGGCGTGGCCGTCGAAGACGGCGTCGACGGCCCTGGCGGCGGATTCGGCGGTCAGGTACAGGTTCGTGCCGGTGTCGCCGTCCGGGACGGGATAGACGTTGATGGCGTCGATCTCCTCGCGGGCCCGCCCCAGCGCGTCGAGAGCCAGCGCGCACCAGGTGCGTACCGCGGAGGCGTCCAGCGGGTGCGGCACGTGGGTGTCCTCCTCGGACTGCCGGGGGCGGTGGAGCGGTGGAGCGGTGGAGCGGTGATCGCAGACTAGTCCCGGGGCGCGGCCCGGAGGGCGGGCGGTCGGCCGGGGGCGGGACAGGTCAGACAGGTCGGACAGGTCACAGCCCGGGCAGCCATGGTAGTTTCGTCGAACGGGAGCAGTCGTTGTATGCTGCTCCGGTTGCCTGATGAGAATCAGGCCATCCCCCTGGTAATGCCGGTCACTACAGATTTCGGCACGCAGGGATTTTCCGTACGTGCCTGTCGTCTCCGCGTGAGCGGGGGTGACCCGTCTTTGGAGTAACCCGTGGCTGCCAACTGCGACGTCTGCGGCAAGGGGCCGGGCTTCGGCAACGCTATTTCGCACTCGCACCGCCGTACCCCCCGTCGTTGGAACCCCAACATCCAGCGGGTGCGTGCTGTGGTCGGTGGGACGCCGAAGCGGCTCAACGTCTGCACCTCGTGCATCAAGGCCGACAAGGTCTCGCGCTAAGCGAGTGCTGTCCCCCGCGCGAGCGGGGGCGAGCCGGTCTCGCTGTGACGTCTCACGTCGTGGCGCTGCCCATCTGGTTGCCTTGAAAGCCGGTCCACCTCACGGTGGGCCGGCTTCTTGCCGTACCTGCTCACGGCCTGAGCCCGGTCTGTTCGCCGCCGCAAGGCCGGGCCTCCCCCGCCCCGTGCGCTAGGAACGCCACCGCCACGCGTGGTCGACCGGCCCGATGCCGTTCCCCAGGGGGAAGCCGGCCTCGATGGCGCCGGTCACGTAGTCCTTGGCCGCCGCCACCGCTTCCGGCACCGTGCGCCCCTTGGCGAGCCCGGAGGCGATGGCGCTCGCCAGCGTGCACCCCGTCCCGTGCGTGTGGCGGTTGTCGTGGCGCGGGGCCCGCAGCCAGTGCTCCTCGGCGCCGTCCGTGAGAAGGTCCAGCGCGTCCCCCTCCAGGTGCCCGCCCTTGATGAGCGCCCACCGGGGCCCGTACGCGAGCACGGCGTCCGCCGCACGGCGCATGTCGGCCTCCGAGGCGACCCGCAGGCCCGTGAGCCACGCGACCTCGTCGAGGTTGGGGGTGGCGACGGTGGCCGCCGGCAGCAGCTTCGTGCGGACCGCGTCCAGGGCGGAGGCGGCGAGCAGGGCGTCGCCGTGCTTGGAGATGCCCACCGGGTCCACGACCACGGGGGCGGCGGTCCCCGCCAGGAGCTCGGCGACGGTCCGCACGAGCTCCTCCGAGGCGAGCATGCCGGTCTTCACGGCCTGGACGCCGATGTCGTCGACGACGCTGCGGTACTGGGCCCGTACGGCCTCCGCGGGCAGCTCCCAGGCCCCCTGCACGCCGCGGGAGTTCTGTGCGGTCACGGCCGTGACCACGCTCATGCCGTGCACGCCGAGGGCGAGCATGGTCTTGAGGTCGGCCTGGATGCCCGCACCGCCGCCGGAGTCGGATCCGGCGACGGTCAGCACGCGTGGGGGTATCGGCATGGGGCCGAATCTACAGCGCCGCCCCGTGCGGCCCATGGGGCCCCGCACCGTGCTGGTCCCCCGGCTCCAGCTCCCCGAAGTGGTCCCAGCCGCCGGCCTTGTCCCACGGGGCCCCGTCCACGGTGACCTGGGGCAGGGCGGAGGGGCTGACGACCTCGCCGATGACCTTCCAGCGGGCGGGCAGCTTCACGTCCGGCGGGAACGTCGCGACGATCGCGTGGTCCTCTCCCCCGGTCAGCACCCACTGCAGCGGATCGACGCCGACGGCCTGGCCGATGTCGGACATCTGCGTGGGCACGTCGATGGCGGCCGTGTGCAGGTCGATGCGGACCTTGCTGGCCTCCGCGATGTGGCCGAGGTCGGCGATGAGGCCGTCGCTCACGTCCGTCATCGCGGTGGCGCCGAGGCCCGCCGCCGCGGGGCCCGCGTGGTACGGCGGTTCGGGGCGCCGGTGGGCCTCGACGAAGGCGCGGGGCGAGCGGAAGCCGCGGGCGAGCACCGCGAGTCCGGCCGCGGACCAGCCGAGCCACCCGGTGACGGCGACGATGTCACCGGGCTGTGCGCCGGAGCGGGTGACCGGCTCGTGGTTGCGCAGGTCGCCGAGGGCCGTGATGGCTACGGTGATGGTCTCGCCGCGCACCACGTCGCCGCCGACGACCGCCGCACCGGCGACCTGGCACTCGTCGCGGATGCCGTCCATCAGCTCGGTCGGCCAGGTGGCGGGGAGTTCGGCGGGGACGACCAGGCCGAGCAGGATCGCGGTCGGCACCGCGCCCATCGCCGCGATGTCCGCGAGGTTCTGCGCGGCGGCCTTGCGCCCGACGTCGTAGGCGGTCGACCAGTCGCGGCGGAAGTGCCGCCCCTCCAGAAGCACATCCGTACTGGCCACGACCCTCCGGTCGGGCGCAGCCACCACCGCGGCGTCGTCACCCGGCCCGAGCCGGACCGCAGGGGTGGTGGTGAGCCGGGAAGTAAGCTCTCTGATGAGCCCGAACTCCCCCAACTCGCCCACGGTGCCTTTCACTGAGCTCCTCCTAGGAGTATCGGTTGTGACATACGCCGCGCCGCGCAGGCAGCGCGGGTCTCCCCGCGCCGTGCGGCGACGCGGTACCGTGGCGTCTCTTCTCCCCACATGATCCTCGTAGCCGCCCTGGAGGTTCCGTGGTACAGGCGTACATCCTGATCCAGACCGAGGTCGGCAAGGCGTCGACCGTGGCCGAAGTCATCTCGAAGATCTCGGGGGTGATGCAGGCCGAGGACGTGACCGGTCCGTACGACGTGATCGTGCGTGCCCAGGCCGAGACCGTGGACGAGCTCGGCCGCATGGTGGTGGCCAGGATCCAGGCAGTGGAGGGCATCACCCGCACACTGACCTGCCCGGTCGTCCATCTCTAGGTCCCCCGTATGCTCGCCCGGTGAAGTCTTTCCTCCGCCGGCCCTTCGGCCTGTCCGCCGTCGTCGTGCTGTGCGCGGCCGCCGGCTGCTCGTCGTCGGGCGGCGCGGAGGGTCCCGCGGTCCCCACGCCGTCGGCGCGGGCGGCCGGGCTCTGCCGGGCGCTGCACAAGGAACTGCCGAAGACCGTGGACGGGAAGCAGCGGCGCACCGCCGGCCCCGTCTCGGACTTCACCGCCGTGTGGGGTGATCCCGCGATCGCCCTGCGCTGCGGGGTGGAGCGTCCCGAGATCATCAAGCCCGGTTCCGAACACTACAACCCCGCCGCGGACTCGGTGGAGATCGACGGTGTGGACTGGCTGCCGGAGCGGCGGCCGGACGGCAGCGTCCGCTGCACGACCACCCTGCGGGAGGCGTTCGTGGAGGTGACGCTGCCGAGGAAGGTCGTCGGCGAGGCCGGCGATCTCGGTGCGCTCACCGATCTCGCCGGCGCCGTCGCGAAGACGATCCCGGTGGGGGTCGTCTAGCGCAGGCCCGTGGGCCGGCGCAGGGCCGCCTGGATGAGGCGGTCGATCAGCTCGGTGTAGCCGACGCCGCTCTCCTGCCACATGCGGGGGTACATGGAGATCGGCGTGAAGCCCGGCAGGGTGTTGATCTCGTTGATGACGAACTCGCCGTCCTCGGTGAGGAAGAAGTCCGCGCGCACGAGGCCCTCGCACGAGGCGGCGTCGAAGGCCTGCACGGCGAGCTCCTGCACCTTCGCCGTCTCCTCCGGCGTCAGCGGCGCGGGGACGAGACCGGTGGCGGAGTCGATGTACTTCGCCTCGAAGTCGTAGAAGTCGTGAGCGGTGACCGGGGGGATCTCGGCGGGGACGCTGGCGCGCGGACCGTCCTCGAACTCCAGGACGCCGCACTCGATCTCCCGGCCCCGCAGCAGCGACTCGACCAGGATCTTCGGGTCGTGGCGGCGGGCCTCGGCCACGGCCTCGTCCAGACCGGAGACGTCGTCGACCTTGGTGATGCCCATGGAGGAGCCGGCGCGGGCGGGCTTGATGAAGACGGGCCAGCCGTGCTCGCCGGCGAAGTCGACGATCTTCTGCCGGGCGGCGGCCGGGTCGGTGTCCCACTCGCGGGGGCGGACGACCTCGTACGGACCGACGGGCAGGCCGAAGGAGATGAAGACCCGCTTCATGTACTCCTTGTCCTGGCCGACGGCCGAGGCGAGCACGCCGGCGCCCACGTAGGGGATGCCGGAGAGCTCCAGCATGCCCTGGAGGGTGCCGTCCTCCCCGTAGGGTCCGTGCAGGACGGGGAAGACCACGTCGACCTCGCCCAGCGCCTTGGGCATCGTGCCCGGCTCCGTGTAGACGAGCTCGCGGTCGGAGGGGTCGACCGGCAGGACGACGGAGCCGTCGGGCGACTGGGCGAGCTGCGCGACGCTCGGCAGCGCGCGGTCGGCGATGGCCATCCGCTCGGGGTCGTCGGCGGTGAGGGCCCAACGGCCGTCCGTGGTGATGCCGATCGGCAGCACGTCGTACTTCGTGCGGTCGATGGCGCGCAGCACGGCGCCGGCGGTGACCACGGAAATGGCGTGCTCGGAACTGCGGCCGCCGAAGACGACCGCCACACGCGGCTTCCGGCCAGGGCTCTGGGGGGTGATCTCGGTGCTCATATCGCGACGAGAGTACCTCGTGGTGCGGGCGGCGTCAGTGCCGCTC
Organism: Streptomyces sp. KLMMK; assembly: GCF_036961605.1. Lineage (NCBI taxonomy): Bacteria > Bacillati > Actinomycetota > Actinomycetes > Kitasatosporales > Streptomycetaceae > Streptomyces > Streptomyces sp. KLMMK. Next base: position 2,850 of record NZ_JBAMDC010000307.1, on the reverse strand, counting down.
GGCCTTGGCGCTGCGCGACATCAGCTCCTTGAGGGCCACCAGCGGCGGCTTGCCCTCGTGCACGATCTCCACCACGGTCTCCGTGATCGGCATGTCGACTCCGTGGCGCCGCGCCAGATCCAGCACCGACTCGCAGGACTTGACGCCCTCGGCGGTCTGCTTGGTGACCGCGATGGTCTCCGAGAGGGTCATGCCGCGGCCGAGGCTCGCGCCGAAGGTGCGGTTGCGGGAGAGCGGGGAGGCGCAGGTGGCGACGAGGTCCCCCATGCCGGCGAGGCCGGCGAAGGTGTGCGCGTCGGCGCCCATGGCGAGGCCCAGTCGGGTGGTCTCGGCCAGGCCGCGGGTGATGAGGGAGGCCTTGGCATTGTCGCCGAGCCCCATGCCGTCGGCGATGCCGACGGCGAGGGCGATGACGTTCTTGACGGCGCCGCCGAGCTCGCAGCCGACCACGTCGGTGTTGGTGTACGGGCGGAAGTAGGCGGTGTGGCAGGCGGCCTGGAGGCGCTGGGCCACGGACTCGTCGCGGCAGGCGACGACGGCGGCGGCGGGCTGCCGCGCGGCGATCTCCTTGGCGAGGTTGGGGCCGGTCAGGACGGCCACCTGGTCGGCGGAGACCTTGGCGACCTCCTCGATGACCTCGCTCATGCGCTTGGCGGTGCCCAGCTCGACGCCCTTCATGAGGGAGACGAGGACGGTGTCCGCGGGCAGCAGGGGCGCCCACTCGGCGAGGTTGCCGCGCAGCGTCTGGGAGGGCACGGCGAGGACGGCGAAGTCGGCGCCCCGTGCGGCTTCGGCGGGGTCGGTGGTGGCCCGCACGGAGCGCGGGAGCTCGACGCCCGGGAGGTAGTCGGGGTTGGTGCGGGTGGTGTTGACGGCCTCCACGAGGGCGGCGCGCCGCCCCCACATGGTGACCTCGCAGCCGGCGTCCGCCAGGACCATCGCGAAGGCGGTCCCCCAGGAACCGGTGCCGTAGACGGCGCAGCGCGTCACTTCTTGTCCTCCTGGGCCTTGCGGCGGGCCGCGGCTCGGGCCTTCTTGGGGTTGTACGGCTCGGCGGGGGCCGGCTCGCCGCGCAGTTCGGCGAGGAGGGCGGTGATGGCGGCCATGATGTCGTCGGTCGCGGCGCGCAGGACGTCCGCGGTGGGCTCCTTGTCGTAATACGCGGAGAGGTCGACGGGCGGGCCGGCCAGCACCTTGAGCGTCTTGCGGGGGAAGAGCCGGAGCTTGTTCTCCTTGGCGTACGGCGGCATGGCCTCGTTGGCGCCCCACTGGGCGACCGGGACGACCGGTGCGCGGGTGAGGAGCGCGACGCGGGCGGCGCCGGTCTTGCCCTCCATGGGCCACATGTCCGGATCGCGGGTGAGGGTGCCCTCGGGGTAGAAGGCCACGCACTCGCCCTTGTTGATGGCCTCGACGGCGGCCTTGAAGGCGACCGCGGCGTCGGCCGACTCCCGGTAGACGGGGATCTGCCCCGTGCCGCGCAGGACGGCGCCGACGAAGCTGCCCTTGAAGAGGGCGGCCTTGGCCAGGAAGCGGGGGACGCGCCCGGTGTTGTACTGGTAGTGGGCGTAGGAGAGCGGGTCGAGATACGAGTTGTGGTTGACGGCGGTAATAAAACCGCCGTCGGCCGGAATGTGCTCCATTCCCCGCCAGTCCCGCTTGAACAGAACCACGAGCGGCGGTTTAGCCAACACCGCCGTAAAGCGGTACCAGAAGCCGATTCTGTGGCGGGACACTCGGACACCCTTCTCTTGGGACCTTGGAGCTGCGCTGAACCCGGAGGCCGCACAAGTGTCGCCCCAGGTCCCCGGTCTGTCGAGAACACCGTAACCCCGCGCTCCGCGGGCGGCTGCGGCAGCGGGTGACAATGAGGCGGATGCGTAGAGAGGGGGCGGATGTGGTCTGGACGCTGGTGGTGCCGGTGAAGCCGCTGGCCCTGGCCAAGAGCCGTCTCGGCACCGGGGCCGGGGAGGGGCCCCGCGCCGCGCTCGCGCTGGCGTTCGCCGTGGACACCGTGGCCGCGGCACTGGCCTGTGCGGCGGTACGGGATGTGGTGGTCGTCACGGACGATCCGCTGGCCGGGGCCGAGCTCACCGCCCTCGGGGCGCGCGTCCTGGCCGAACCAGGGGGGCCGGGCGGCCTGAACGGCGCCCTTGCGCACGGGGCGCGGACCGTACGGGCCGGGCGGGCCGGCGCCGCCGTGGCGACCCTCAACGCGGACCTTCCCGCCCTGCGCCCCGCGGAACTGGGCCGGGTCCTCGATTCCGCGACGGAATTCCCGCGGGCATTTCTCGCGGACGCGGCGGGAATCGGAACGACGCTGCTGGCAGCGGCGCCGGGAATGGAATTGGCGCCGGCGTTCGAAGGACATTCGCGCGCCCGGCACCGGGACTCGGGGGCCCGGGAGATCGGGCTGGCCGGGGTGGATTCCGTGCGCCGGGACGTGGATACGGAGGCGGATTTGCGGGCCGCCCTGGCCCTGGGCGTGGGGCCCCGTACGGCCGCTGTCGTGGGCGCCCCCGCGGGGCCGGGCGCCGGGGGCCGCAGGGGCACCGTGCGGCCGCCCCGTGCGGGCGGTGCGCAGCGGCACGGGGCACCCGCTGCGGAACGCTCCGCCCCGCGCGCCGACTAGGCTGCTGACATGCAGGCCACCGCTTACACCTTCGACCCTCAGACGCGCTCCGGGAGCGTGCTCCTGGACGACGGCACCCCGCTGTCCTTCGACGCAGCGGCCTTCGACGCGGGAGGCCTGCGCCTGCTGCGGCCGGGCCAGCGCGTGCGCATCGAGTGCACGGAGGGCGCCGCGGGCGCGGAGGGGGCCCCGGAGGGCCGCCGCGTGACGCTGGTGAC
>NZ_JBAMDC010000306.1:0-7887 GCF_036961605.1 Streptomyces sp. KLMMK | reverse complement strand
CGGTGCTCTAGGGATACGTTCCGTCAGTCATGTACTGGTGCAGGTTCGGGATGTGCAGCGTGCCGCCGAACTGCCCGCCCTGACGGATCTTGACGTTGGTGTAGAAGACCGGGATCGGCAGCTTCAGCCCGGGTATCAGCGGCGGCGGAACGCTCGGCGAGTGCGTCGCCGGGATGATCCCGAGGAGGCTGCCCTTCAGCTCCTCGGTGTACATGGTCACCTTGCCGCCGGTGATGGTGGACTCCGTGCCCATGCCGGCCACGTGGTACTGCTTGCCCCGGCTGTTGACGATCTGGTGCAGGTCCTTGATCGCCAGCGAGTCGGCGGTGAACTTGAGGACGTCCTTCTTCTGCCCGTTCACCATGGTGATCTTCTTGACGCCCTCGTACGTCAGCCCGGTGAGGGTGAGCTTGCTCGCCTCCAGGTACCAGGGCTGATGGGGGAACGCGTGGCGCTCGTTCTCGTCCACGACGGTGCCCTTGGGGCAGGGCGGCAGCTCCCCGTCGCCCGCCTCCGGGGCGGCCGACGGGGAAGTCGACCCCGACGGGGCCGGGCCGGGGGACGTGGACGGGCCCGCGGAGGGGCCGCCCTTCTCCTCGCCCTTGTCCTGCCCCTTGTCCTTGTCCTGCTCCCCCGGCTTCTCCGCGGGGTCCTTCCGGGCCGCCTTGCCGGACTGCGCCGAGGGCTTGGGCGCGGGGGCCGAGGACGCCGGGCCGGGGGACGCCGGCGGCGGGACCGGCTTCTCGCCTGCCTTCCCGCCCGGCTTCGCGCCGCCGGTCAGGATGTCGTGGAGCTTGTCGCCGAGACCCAGCGGGTCGAGGGGGTTGGCGGGCTTGGCCGCGGAAGGCGAAGAGGAGGGGGAAGGGGACGGCTTCGCGGGCGCCGAGGACGGCGAGCCGGAGGGCGTGCCGGGCTTGGCCGACGCACCCTTCCCGGGAGCCGCCGGCTTCTCCGGCTTGTCCGGGTTCTCCGGCTTCTTCCGGTCCCCGGCAGGCGCGGACGACGCCCCCGCGCCGGGCGCCGCGCTCGGACCGGCGCCGGGGCCGGCGCTCGGCTTGCCGCTGGGCTTGCCGCTCGGTGCGCCCGACGCCCCGGCGTCCGGGGTCTCCCCCTCGGCCGCCGTGTCCGGGGCCGTGGCGCACGCTCCGTCGAACAGCTTCTTGGGCGCGGGCTTGGCGGACGCCAGCGTGGGGGTCAGCCCCATGCCCATCAGGACGGCGCTCGGCATGGCCGCGAGGGCGACGGCTTTGCCCGCCGGCATGTGCAGCCGGGCGAGCAGCGGCTTTCTGGGCGCGGCGTGGCGCGGCCCCTCACTCGGCACCGTGGCCTCCGTCCCGCTCCTTGCTGAGCGATACGGCGGCCGACGGCTCCACGGCGGCTGCGGCGGCGGGCCTGCCGGGTGCCCAGGAGACGCCGAGGGCGCCGCCGAGGAGGGCGAGCAGGAAACCGATGAGGAACGCGCCGAAGTTGGAGACGACCAGGGAGACCAGCGCGAGCAGGATGGCCGCGACTCCGGCGAAGATCCGGGACTGCTGCTGGAACCAGAGCGTGAGGCCGAGGACGACCAGCAGCACCCCTATGATCAGCGACCCGGCGCCCGCCGTGGTGGCCATGCGGATGTGCAGGTCGCCCAACGTCATGGTCTGGTAAGGGATGTACATGATCGGGATCCCGGACAGCAGGGTCCACAGCCCGCCCCAGAACGGGCGTTGCCACCGCCACTCCCGGAACGAACGGCGGGCGCGGCCGAATGAACCGACCGGGTGGGGTCGCGTGTCGACGCTCATGTCGTACAGCTCCTAGGGAGGGGCATCTTCTTCGGTACGGAGCGGACGCGGTACGGGTACGGGAGCGCGCTTCCCGTCCCGCACCCGCCCGTTCAGCGTGTCAGCCCTGGGGCACCTTGCACTCGGACTTGCCCCAGCTGATGCCCATGTGCAGACCGGGGAGGGTGAACGTGCCCGCCGAGGTCGCCCAGGCCTTCTGGTCGACGCTGTCGAACCAGACCTCGTCCGCCTGCTGGGCGAACGAGCCGGGCACGTGCGCGCCTTCGCCGTTCTTGCCCGCTCCCGCGGGGCCCGGCCCCTTGGTGGTGTTGTCCACGGACACGCCGATGTCGACGTTCTTGAACGTGGCGTTGGCCTTCATGTCCTCGGCGTCGATGTAGAGCTTCGACGCCGTGACGGCCTTGTCGCCCCCGGCCTCCAGCTTCATCGACACCTCTTTGCCGATGCCGGGGATGGGGATGGTGACCGCCTGGCAGAGGTTGTTGATCGTCGCCTCGTTGATGCCGACCACCGCCACGGGCTTGTTGCCCGCCTTCGTCTGGTCCATGGCGCCGTACTGGACGAACCCCGTGCCGTGGATCTTCCCGGCCGTCACCTGGAACTGCTGGCCCGACACGCTGAACGACGCCGCAAGCGCGCCCTGGGCGATCGCGACACCTATCGCGGCCGTCGCCGCGACGCTGGGCACCATGACGACGGCGAACCGCCGCCATCTGGTCCCGCCTCGAGTCTGGGACTCCATGACTTGCCTCCTTCTCGGACGTACATCTCCGGCGCGGGCCTCGCGTCGCGAGCCGCGCCCGGGGATGGGAGACGTGCTACGTCCTCGGAAAGGAGAGCGCCGCCGTCCGGCGACGCGAAACGCCTCCGGCAACACCGGCGATCACCCCCGAGCGACAACCACTTGGCCACGCCTTCGCGCAACCGCGGGGACAGGCCCTGCCGGAGTGCGGCGGGGACCCCCCTGTCCCTGAACCGGCCCGCACGGGGCCGGTCCGCCCGGTGGGGACCCGCTCCCCCGACGCCGGCCGGCTGCCGGGTTGGAGGAATGGACCGAGCTTGGCCGATCGTGGTGCATTCGCGGCTGCCGCACAAGAGGTTCATTACTAGCGAGTAACGAGCCGATAACCGCGGGGCGTCCGGTGTGCATCGACGGGCGCGGGGACGTCGCCGCACCGTGCCCGGAGAGAAGCGGAGGTAACGGAAAAGCCCGGGCGAATGCCCGGGCTTTTCTTACTCGCAGTAACGGCGACCCCGTTTACCAAGTTTTGGTAAAGCGATGCCGCTGTTTCGTTTGTGTCAGAACAGCGCGCGAGAGAGCGCGGTCCGCGCAGCGCTCACCCGCGGGTCGTCCGCCCCGATCACCTCGAAGAGCTCCAGCAGCCGCACGCGCGCCGCATTGCGGTCCTCGCCCGCGGTGCGCTTGACCGCGTCGATCAGACGGCCGAAAGCGTCCTCGACGTGGCCGCCGACCAGGTCGAGGTCGGCCGCGGCGATCTGCGCCTGCACATCGCCGGGCTTGTCCGCGGCGGCCTTGCGGACCGCCTGCGGGTCCACGCCCTGGACGCGCCGGAGCAGCTCGGCCTGCGCGAGGCCCAGCTTCGCCTCGGGGTTGGCCGGGTCCTCGGCCAGCACATTCTCGTAAGCCCGGACGGCGCCGCCCAGGTCGCCCGCGTCCAGCGCCTGGTGGGCGAGGCTCAGCGCGCCGTCGTGCGGACCGGCCGGCGCCTGGGGCTCCGCGGCCCCGGCCTCCTCGCCCGCGTCCTCGGCGAGCGGCGCGCCCACGATGCCGAAGCGCTGCTCGGACACCTGCACGAGCTGGTCGAGCACCTGGCGGATCTGCGCCTCGGGCGCGGCGCCCTGGAACAGCGGCAGGGCCTGGCCGGCCACCACCGCGAAGACCGCGGGGATCGACTGCACGCCGAACTGCTGGAACAGCAGCTGATTGGCCTCGACGTCGACCTTGGCGAGCACGAAACGGCCCGCGTACTCGGCCGCCAGACGCTCCAGCAGCGGGCCGAGCTGCTTGCACGGCTCGCACCAGTCGGCCCAGAAGTCGATGACGACGGGCACCTCGGCGGAGCGCTGCAGGACCTGGGCCTCGAAGCCGGCCTCGTCGACGTCGAAGACGAGACGGCCTGCGGCGGCGGGCGGTGCGCCCGTGCGGGCGGCCTCGGCGCGCGCCTGCTCCGCCTTCTGCTTGGCTTCCCCGGCGGCCTTCACCGCGGCGAGGTCGACCACTCCACTCATGGACATGTTCCGTGGCTGCATGGGCCCTATCCTCCCCCCTCCACCCGGTGAACCGGAAAAATAGCGGTGGCGTGCGACACCGGGTCCCCACCCGGCGTCCGTGGTTGTCGCTCTTACGCTACGAGCCGTAGCGTAACTGCACCCCCCGCCCCCTCCGCAAGCCCCCCTGCCCCGGGGCCTACTCGGCGGTAGGGTCCGGTGCCATGAGCCCCGCCCCCTCCCCCGCGCGCCGCACCGGGCGCCCGCGCAGCCCCGAGGCCGACCGCGCGATCCTGGAGGCGACGCGCGCCGCGCTGGTCGAGCTGGGCTGGGGAAAGCTGACGATGGGCGACGTGGCCGCCCGCGCGGGGGTGGCGAAGACCACGCTCTACCGGCGCTGGGCGAACAAGAACGAGCTCGTCGTGGACGCGGTCGCGGCACTCTTCGACGAGCAGCTGGAGCTGCCGGACCTCGGCAGCCTGCAGGCCGACATCGAGGGCGTGGTGCTGCGGTTCGCCGCGCTGCTGGAACGGCCGGAGACCAAGACGGCCCTGATGGCCGTGGTCGCGGAGTCCACGCGGGACGATGCTCTGCGCGAACGCATCCGGGACGCGATCGTGGACCGCCAGAAGCGCCTGGTCCTCCTGGGGCGGGAGCGCGCCCAGGCACGCGGGGAGCTCCCCTACGAGGAAGACCTGTCGGCCGCGGCCCGCACGGCCGACCTGATCTTCGACGTGATCGCCGGCGCGGTCGTGCACCGCACGCTGGTCAGCGCGGAGCGGGTCGACCCCGAATGGGCCCGCGGCTTCGCCGCGCTCCTGATCGGGGGCTTGCAGGCGTAGCCGCGCCACTGCGCGGCGCCCGTTCGAGGAACTTCGAGGAACAGGGTCCGGGGCTGAGCCCCCGGGAGCTCAGAACCCGGCCGGCTCGACGTACACCCCCCACTCCTCCCGCAGGACCCCGCAGATCTCACCGAGGGTGGCCTCGGCCCGCACCGCCTCCAGCATGGGGCCGATCATGTTGGAGCCGTCCCGGGCGGCGGCGAGCATCGCGTCGAGCGAGGCGCGGACCCGCGCGTCGTCCCGCGCGGCCTTGCGGCCGGCGAGGACGCGGACCTGCTCGCGCTCGACCTCGTGGCTGACGCGCAGGATCTCCAGGTCGCCCGTGACCGAGCCGTGGTGGCAGTTGACGCCGACGACGCGCTTGTCGCCCTTCTCCAGGGACTGCTGGTAGCGGAAGGCGCTCTCGGCGATCTCGCCGGTGAACCAGCCGTCCTCGATGCCGCGCAGGATGCCGGAGGTGACGGGCCCGATCGGGTGCTTCCCGTTCGGCACGGCACGGGTGCCGCGCTCCTTGATCTGCTCGAAGATCTTCTCGGCGTCGGCCTCGATCCGGTCGGTGAGCTGCTCGACGTACCAGGAGCCGCCGAGCGGGTCGGCGACGTTGGCGACGCCGGTCTCCTCCATGAGCACCTGCTGCGTGCGCAGGGCGATCTCGGCGGCCTGCTCGCTGGGGAGGGCGAGGGTCTCGTCGAGGGCGTTGGTGTGCAGGGAGTTGGTGCCGCCCAGGACGGCGGCGAGGGCCTCCACGGCCGTACGCACGACGTTGTTGTACGGCTGCTGCGCGGTGAGGGAGACGCCCGCGGTCTGGGTGTGGAACCGCAGCCACTGCGCCTTCTCGGACTGCGCGCCGTAGACCTCCTTCATCCAGCGGGCCCAGATGCGGCGGGCGGCGCGGAACTTGGCGATCTCCTCGAAGAAGTCGACGTGGGCGTCGAAGAAGAAGGACAGGCCGGGCGCGAAGGTGTCGACGTCGAGCCCGCGGCTCAGGCCGAGCTCCACGTACCCGAAGCCGTCGGCGAGGGTGTAGGCGAGCTCCTGCGCGGCCGTGGCCCCGGCCTCGCGGATGTGGTAGCCGGAGACGGACAGGGGCTTGTAGGCGGGGATGGTGCGGGCGCAGTGCTCCATCAGGTCGCCGATCAGGCGCAGGTGGGGCTCGGGCGGGAAGAGCCACTCCTTCTGCGCGATGTACTCCTTGAAGATGTCGGTCTGGAGCGTGCCGTTGAGGACGGCGGGGTCGACGCCCTGCCGCTCGGCGGCGACGAGGTACATGCAGAAGACGGGCACGGCGGGCCCGCTGATGGTCATGGACGTCGTCACGTCGCCGAGGGGGATGTCCTTGAAGAGGACCTCCATGTCGGCGGCGGAGTCGATGGCGACGCCGCAGTGGCCGACCTCGCCGAGCGAGCGGGGGTCGTCGGAGTCGCGGCCCATGAGGGTGGGCATGTCGAAGGCGACCGAGAGCCCGCCGCCGCCGTTGGCGAGGATCATCTTGTAGCGCTCGTTGGTCTGCTCGGCGTTGCCGAAGCCGGCGAACTGGCGGATGGTCCAGGTGCGGCCGCGGTAGCCGGTGGCGTACAGGCCGCGGGTGAAGGGGTACTCCCCCGGCCAGCCGATGCGCTCGAAGCCCTCGTACGCATCACCGGGGCGGGGGCCGTAGACGGGAGCGACCTCGTCGCCGGAGAGGGTGGTGAAGTCGGCGTCCCGCTTGCGGGCCGCGTCGAAACGCTCCTGCCAGCGGCCGCGACCGGCCTCGATGGCTGCTGCATCCATGTGCTCTCGTCCACCTCTCCGCGTCCTGCCCGCTCCGGTCCGGCGCTGGCCCGGCGGGCAATTTACTAGGACGTCCTAGTAAATCGTCGCGCAAGAGCGCCCCGAACACAAGGGGTGTCCGGGGCGGGGTGTCGCGGGGCGACGAGGGGTGCGGCGGCGGTGGCGTCAGGCGGTCGCCCGGACCGGGGCGTCCGCGATCAGCGGCTCGACCTCCCGGACGACCTTGCGCTCGACGAAGAACGCGGCCGTCGGGATGGTGCCGGAGACCAGCACCCACAGCAGCTTGCCGAACTTCCAGCGCGCCTTGGAGCCGAGGTCGAAGGCGAAGATCAGGTAGACGATGAAGAGCACGCCGTGGATCTGGGAGATCACCAGCGTCGCGTTCGCGCCTGTGTCGAAGCCGTACTTGAGGACCATGCTGGCGCAGAGGACCAGCAGCATCACGGCAGTGGCGTAGGCCATCACGCGGTATCGAGTCAGGACGCTTCGCTTCATGACAACGAGCGTAACCGCCCGTTCCGGGGCGATCTTCGCCGCCCCGCCCGGCCGCGCTACTCCTCTTCGCCGGACTCCGCGAAATCGCCCGCGGCCACCCGCAGGGGCCGCAGCATCGTGAAGATGTCGCCGCACTCGTCCGCCCCGTAGGCGCCGAGGCCGAAGTCCATCGCCATCAGGTCGCGCGTGGCGCCGTCCACCGCCTCGCGGCCCTTCTCCGTGATCGACGCGAGCGTGCCGCGCCCGTCCTTGGGGTTGGGGCGCTTGGCGACGAGGCCGGAGGCGACCAGCCGGTCCACGGTGTTGGTGACCGACGTGGGGTGCACCATCAGCCGCTCGCCGATCTTCGACATCGGCAGCTCGCCGGCCTTGCTGAACGTGAGCAGCACCAGCGCCTCGTAGCGCGCGAACGTCAGCCCGTACGGTTTGACGACCGCATCGACCTGGCCCAGCAGGATCTGATGGGCCCGCATGATCGAAGTGATCGCGGCCATCGACGGCACGGAGCCCCACCGCTGCTTCCAGAGCTCATCGGCTCGGGCGATGGGGTCGAAGGGGAGGCTGAGCGGCTTGGGCACGGTCACGAGCCTACAGTTCGGTCATATCCCGGTCGGGCGTATCTCAGATCCCGGACGCATCCGCCGGCACCGCCGCGGCCTCGCGCACCAGCCGCACCGCCGTCGCCAGGCTCAGGCCCCGCTCGGCCTTGCGCAGCGCCTTGATCGCGTGCAGCTCCTGGCTACGCGCGTCGACGCCCGCCTCGG
>NZ_JBAMDC010000305.1:0-7941 GCF_036961605.1 Streptomyces sp. KLMMK | reverse complement strand
GCACCCGGTGACCAGGGGCGTTGGCGGCCCTGGCGGTTCCGCATGTCCAACGACGTCTGGGGCACGCCCACGGTGGCCGGCGAGCTGCTGTACGTCACCTCGTTCGAGGTGCACGCCCTCGATGTGGCCACCGGGCGGCGGCAGTTCAAGACCCGGGACGTGGCCTGGGCCATGGCCGTCACCGACGGCCGCATCCACGCCTCCGACGGCCCCACCCTCTACGCCCTCGACGCCTCCGACGGCTCGGAGCGCTGGCGGCTCGCCACCGACGGCTGGGTCTACTCCCTGCGGGCCGACCGCGGCACGGTCGTCACGGGCACCCGCGGCGGCGGCGTCCAGGCCTGGGAAGCCGCCAACGGCGAGCTGTTGTGGGAGATGGGCGGCGCCCAGACCGACTTCGAGACGCCCGACTGCGGCCCCCTCGTCCACGACGGCACCGTCTACGTGTGGGCCGACGCCCGCCTGCGTGCCCTGGAGGCCCGCACCGGCGCCGAGCGCTGGTCGTACCCCGTGGGCGACACCGCCTCCTGCGGCGGCGTGCCCGTCCGGCTCCTGAACGGCCCCGACGGCGTGGTGTACGTCGCCGCCGGTACGCGCGTGCTCGCCATCGACGTGGCCCGCGGCGACGTGCGCTGGCGCTTCGAGGCGCCCGCCGTCTTCCTCAGCCCGCCGGCCTTCGCCCCCGGCCCCGCGGTCACCGGAGGCGGCGTCTACATCGCCGACTACCTGGGCACCGTCTACGCCCTGGACGCGGCCACCGGCCGTGACCGCTGGCGCATCGCCACGGAAGCCCGGCAGTCCACGGAGCCGGTGCTGGTGGCGGCCGGCTCCGTCCACCTGGGCAGCGGAGGGGCGCTCTACACCCTGGACGCGGTCACCGGCACGCCCAAGTGGCGGTTCGCCGCGGGCGGCGACGTGGTGGGCGCTCCCGTCGTCGCCGACGGCCGCATCCACTTCGGCTCCGCCGACCACTGCCTGTACACGGTGGACGCGGCGGGCGGGCAGCTGCGCTGGAAGCTCGCCACGGGTGGGGAGATCACGGGCTCGCCGGTGGTGGCGGGCGGCGTGGTGTACGCGTGCAGCAAGGACCGCTGCGTGTACGCGCTGGACGCGGCGAAGGGGACGGGCATGTCCTCGCGGCGGTGAGGACCTCCCCTTCACGGGGGATGGTGCTTCCCGCCTCACGGGGATGGTGATTCCCGCGTGGCCCCCTCGTGCGGCGGTGACTCCCGCGCCGGCGGTTCAGCGCAGGCGGTGGCCCCGCTCGCGTGAGGCGAAGAGCCGTGCCTGCCGCTCCGGCGGCAGGCTGCCGAGGGAGATCAGGTGCGGGGCCAGCGAGAGCGCGCGCTCCAGCGCGGCCTCCTTCGCCGCCCACAAGGCCCGCACCGTGCCCTGCACCGCTTCCGGCTGGCAGGCGGCGATGACGGCGGCGGCGCGCAGGGCGGCGTCGACGGCTCCCCCGGGTGCGGTCAGCTCGGAGACCAGGCCGATCTCGTACGCCCGCCGCGCGGAGAGCCGCTCGGCGGTGCCCATCAGGGCCAGGCGGGCGGCCTCGCCGAAGGGCATGCGCTGCGCCATGTGGATCGCCTCGTATGCGCTGACCATGCCGTAGGTCGTGTGCGGGTCGAAGAACGTGGCGTTCTCGGCGGCCACGATGAACTCCGCCTCGCCGAGCAGGTAGAACGCCCCGCCGCACGCCATTCCGCCGACCGCCGCCACGACAGGCTTCCACAGGTCGCACGACTTGGGGCCGACGGTGCGCAGGGGGTCGTCCAGGGAGTAGGGCGAGCCCGGCTGGGGGACGGTGGCGGAGCGGTCGATGCCGGTGCAGAAGGCCCGGTCCCCGGATCCGGTCAGTACGACGGCCCGGACGTCGTCGTCGAAGCGGAACCGGCGCCAGACGGCGGTGAGTTCGGTGGCTGCCGCCAGGTCGATGGCGTTGTGGCGTGCGGGCCGGTCGAGGGTGACGAGGGCGACGCCGTCCGCGCGTACCTCCGTACGGACGCCGCCGCCCGCCTCCACAGGGGTCTCTGCGCCGGCCGCTGCGCTGCCGCTCGGGCCGTCGCTCGGGCCGTCGCCGTTCATGACGCCTCCAGTAGCCACCGCGGAACGACGACGCCGCCGGCGAGCCGTGCGAAGGCCACGCGCACGGGCGCGCCGATGCACAGGAGGGCGGGGTCGACGGAGTCGATGTCCGCATCGGGCGCCGCCACGAGGTTGCCGGGAATGCGCAGGTGCGGGGCGTCGGCCAGTTCCACGAGCACGACGTTGTACGGGGCCCGCGCGGCGTAGGCGGGCAGGAGCGGCGGGTGGGGCAGGACGTACGACCAGATGCTGCCGCGGCCGGTCATGCGTCGCCATGCGCTGTCGAAGGACCCGCAGTGCGGGCAGCACGGGCGGGGCGGGAACCGCAGCTCACCGCAGCCGGCGCAGGACTGCATGCGCAGTTCGCCGCGGGCCGCGAACTCCCAGAAGGGCGCGCCGTCGTCGTCGGGCTCGGGCGCCAGCAGGCCGTTGTCAGTGGTGCCCCTCATCATGGAGGACATGAGGTCAACTCCTCAGCAGCAGAGCCGAAGTGGGCACGCCCTCGCCCGCCGTGACCAGGCAGGTCGCGGCGCCGGGCACCTGTGCGGTCGAGGTGCCGCGCAGCTGGCGGACGCCTTCGGTGATGAGGTTGAAGCCGTGGACGTAGGCCTCGCTGAGCCCGCCGCCGCCGGTGTTCACCGGGAGCCTGCCGCCGAGTTCGAGGGCGCCGTCCTCGGTGAAGGCGGCTCCCTCGCCGCGGCCGCAGAAGCCGTAGCCTTCGAGGGAGAGCGGGATGAGCGGGGTGAAGGCGTCGTAGATCTGGGCGACGTCGACGTCGTCCGGGCCGAAGTCGGCCGTCTTCCACAGCTGCCGGGCGGCGGTCCAGGAAGGGCCGGTCAGCGGGTCGTCGTTCCAGTAGTTGACCATGCCGTGGTGCTGGGCCGGCAGCCCCTGGGCGGCGGCGTGCACGTAGACGGGGGAGCAGCGGCAGTCGCGGGCGCGGTCGGCGGAGACGACGACGCAGGCGAGGGCGCCGTCCGTCTCCAGGCAATTGTCGAAGAGGCAGAGCGGCTCGCTGATCCAGCGGGAGGTCATATAGGTCTCCCGGGTCAGCGGGCGCCCGTGCATGATCGCGGCCGGGTTCCGGCCGGCGTGGTTGCGGCAGGCCAGGGCGACGTTGAAGAAGTGGTCGCGGGTGGCGCCGTACTCGTGCATGTAGCGGCGCGCGAGCATGGCGATCTCGTCGACCGGGCGCAGGAGGCCGTACGGGCGGGTCCACTGCGCCGGGGTGGGCAGCTGCCTGCGGGTGTCGGTCCACGGGCGCGGGCCGGAGCCGCGCTTGCGGGAGCGCCAGGCCACGCCGACGGACGCCTGCCCGGTGGCGATCGCCGTGGCGAGGTGGGCGACGGTCGCGCAGGAGGCGCCGCCGCCGAAGCCGGTCCTGGCGAAGAAGGTCACGTCGCCCGCGCCGACGGCCTTGGCGATCTCGACCTCGTCGGTCTCCTCCATGGTGTAGGAGGCGAAGGCGTCGACCTGGGAAGGGGGGATGCCCGCGTCGTCGAGCGCGGCGAGGATCGCGCGGCAGGCCAGGGTCTTTTCTGAAGCATCGAGCCGGCGGGCGAAGGGGGTCTGTCCTATGCCGACGATCGCGGTGGCGTCCTTGAGCGCCGTGGACGCCGTGGACGCCGTGGACGCGGTGGGTGCCGTGGGCGCCGTGGACGGGTCGGGGGCAGTGGGTGTCAGGGGCGCCCTCGGCGCCGTGGTGGTCGTGTGCGCCGTCGGTGCTGCCGGTGTCGTACGTCTCGCGGCCATCGTCCCCTCCGTCGCGTTCGTGCTCCGGTTGCTCCCCCTGCCACCGCTGCTGCCCCTGCTGACAGCGCGGAAGGCTATCGCTAATCTGACGAACAGTCAGCAGTGGGCGGGCCGGGGCGGCGGGAAGGGCACGCGATGCGCGGAGACCTGGAGTTCATGTCCATACCCCGGCTGGTCCGTACGGCTGCGGCGCGCCACGGCGACCGCGAGGCGGTGGTCGAGGGCCGGACCAGGATCGGCTACGAGCAGCTCGCCGCCCGGATCGAGCGGGCCGCCGCCGGCTGCCTCGCGGCGGGCGTCGAGACCGGCGACCGCGTGGCCGTCTGGGCGCCGAATACGCTCGACTGGATCGTCTCCGCCCTGGGGGCCGTCACGGCCGGTGCGGTTCTCGTCCCGGTCAACACCCGGCTCAGGGGCGCCGAGGCGGTGCAGGTGCTCGCGCGCACCCGGGCGAGGCTGCTCTTCGTCACCGGCACGTTCCTCGGCACCTCCTACGTCGCCGCCCTGCGCCGCGCAGCAGGCGCTGCGCACGGTGCCGGGAGGGGGGCCGGGGCCGGCCCCGGCGTCGGCCTCGGTGACGCAGGCGGAGATGCAGGCGGAGGTGCAGGCGGCACCGGCGGAAGGCGTGGCAAGGGCCGTGGTCGTCGCGCGGACGTTCCCCTGCCCGGGCTGCCGCACCTGCAAGAGGTCGTGGTGCTGGCCGAGGACGCGCCGTCCGGCTTCCGGACGTGGAAGGAGTTCCTCGCGGCGGGCGACGCGGTGCCGGCCTGGGCCGTACGGGCGCGGGCGAACGCCGTCGGCCCCGGCGCGCCGTCGGACATCGTCTTCACCTCCGGCACCACGGGCGAGCCCAAGGGCGTGGTGGTCACCCATGCCCAGAGCCTGCGCACCTTCGCGGCCTGGAGCGATCTGGCCGGGCTGCGGAGAGGGGACCGCTATCTGATCGTCAACCCCTTCTCGCACACCTTCGGCTACAAGGCCGGCGTCCTCGCCTGCCTGATGCGCGGCGCGGTGATGGTGCCGCAGGCCGTCTTCGCCGTGGACGCGGTCCTGGCCCACCTCACGGCGGAGCGCATCACGGTGCTGCCCGGTCCGCCCACCCTCCTCCAGGCGCTGCTGGACCACCCGGCCTGCACCGCCGGCGGGCTGTCCTCGCTGCGGCTGGTGGTGACGGGAGCGGCGGACGTCGATCCGCGGCTGGTCGAGCGGCTGCGGGACGAGGCCGGCATCCCCACGGTGCTGACGGCCTACGGGATGAGCGAGGCCACCGGCGTCGTCACGATGTGCCGCCGCGACGACCGCGCGGAGGTCGTCGCGGCCACCTCCGGGCGGGCCCTGCCGGACACCGAGGTCAAGGTGGTGGGGGCCGACGGGAAGGCGCTGCCGCCGGGGCGGCCGGGCGAGGTCCTCGTGCGCGGGTACCAGGTGATGAAGGGCTATTTCGAGGACCCGCGCGCCACGGCGGAGACGGTCGACGTGGACGGCTGGCTGCACACCGGCGACATCGGGGTGCTGGACGGCGAGGGCAATCTGCGGATCACGGACCGGATCAAGGACATGTTCGTGGCCGGTGGCTTCAACGTCTATCCGGCGGAGGTGGAGCGGACGCTGGCCGGGCACCCGGGCATCGCCGAGGCCGCGGTCGTCGGCGTGCCGGACCAGCGGCTCGGCGAGGTCGGCAAGGCCTACGTGGTCCGCAGGGGCGGCGGGCCGGCCGTGTCGGCCGAGGAGCTGATCGACTGGGCGCGGCACGAGATGGCCGCGTACAAGGTGCCGCGGGAGGTGGAGTTCGTTCCCGTGCTGCCGCGCAACGCCTCCGGCAAGGTGCTCAAGCGCGGATTGCGGCAAGCAGGCGGAATGACGGCCGGATAACGGGGGAACGGCGGCGCGGCCAGCGGCGCTGAGCGGACCGGAAGACCAGGATGCGATCCGGAAAACCCAGCAGGGCTCTCCCCGGGTCCCTGAATCCGCACGACCGTGAACGAGGTGGATGCGATGCCGCTGTCCGTTGAAGAGCGTGAGAAATTCCTGGTCGGCCCGCACGTTGCGGCGCTTGCCGTCGATTCCGGCGAGGAAGGGCGCGGCCCGGTGAACGTGCCCGTCTGGTACGTCTACCGTCCGGGCGGTGAGGTCGTACTCGTCACCGGCCGCGCCTCCCGTAAAACACAGCTCATTGCCGATGCCGGGCGATTCACGCTCTTGGTGGACCAGACGTCTCCGACGTACCGGTATGTCTCCGTCGAGGGCGAGCTCGTGTCGGTCGAAACGGCGACGAAAGAGCTGGCAAGGGAGATCGCTGCCCGTTACCTGCCGACGGAGTCGGCGGTGGAGGCGCACGTCGAGAGGATCATGGCCGACCCGGAAGCGGTCGTGGCGATCAGGATGCGGCCGCGGCACTGGCTCTCGGCCGACCTGGGTGGCGCGAGCTGAGCTGCAGCGCTGCTACCGCTGCCGCTGCAGCAGCCGTCCTCAGCGGGACGCGCCGGCGGCGCCGAGCCCGGGCACCAGGGTGGTGTGGTCGTCGGACCCGCCCGTGGTGTGGTCGTCGGAGCCACCGGTGGTGTGGTCGTCGGAGCCGCCCGTGGTGTGGTCGTCGGAGCCACCGGTGGTGTGGTCGTCGGAGCCGCCCGTGGTGTGGTCGTCACCCGGGGCGGCCGCGCCGCCGCCGAGCGAGTGCGCGAGCTGTACGGAGGCGGACGGGGCGCCCTTGGTGCTGTGGTCGTCGGTGCTCGCGGCGGCCGCGGGGCCGGCCGTGGCCAGTGCTCCGGCGGCGGCCAGGGCGGCTATGAGGAGAGCTTTCTTCGTGCGCGTGCTGGTGGCGTTCATTTCCGACCTCTCTGATTCGGGGGGTGTAATGCGGTGGTGGTGCGCATGCCAGCGAACGTAGCGGGTGAGGACGGCCGCGTCCGCGGTTCGGACGGAAGTGTGTGAACTCCGGTCCGCTTGTTTGCAGTTAGGCGCCATGGGCGCATGACCGCAGGGGCCGGCGTCGACGGCTTCCCCTCCGCGCTGCCGACGCCGGCCCCTGACAGTCCCCCGTTGGTGCTTCCGTGTTCAGTTGTTGTGCGTGTTCCCCCGTAAAACCTTCTTCAGTTGTTGTGCGTCCCCCGTGCTGTTCCCCCGTGGTGTTGCCTGTGCTTTCCCCCGTTGCGATGGCGCCTTTCTTCCCGTCCGACACCCCCCGTTCCGCTCATGCGCCGGACGACCCCCGTTGAATCCCCCGGGGAAATCCGCCGTCGGATCTCCCCGTCGTGCATTCCCCCGTGCTTTCCCCCGTCGTACGTTCCCCCGTACGGCTCCCCCGTCGTACGTCCCCCGTACGTTTCCCCCGTCGTGCGTCTTCCCCGGGTACGTTCCCTGCGGTACTTCCTCCCCGGAACGTCCCCGTGCGGTGCTCTCCCCCTGAGGCCCCCCGGCCGGAGGGTTCCTGGCCGCCGATGTCTTCGGTCAGAAACCCCCCGTACCGGGAGCCCGATCAGATGAGCCCGGTTTTGGGCTTGTCCCCCGTGGCGTGGTCGTCCATGGCGACCCGGTCCTCCGTCGGGAGGGGTTTCTTCTTCACGGCGTTCTTGTCCTTCATGACGATCGGCTCACCGATGGTGGCGTGGTCGTCCGGCGGAGGCGCGAACTGCTGCCCTGCCGCGAACGTCCCGCCGGTGGCGTGGTCGTCCTGCGGTGTGGCCACGCCTGGCGTGAGCTTCCGCTCGTCGCTCATAGCGATCAACTCCGATGGGTCGGTGCGAGTCGTTTGGCGTGAGGGGTTGGTGCTGGGATGCAGAACCCGCCCGGCGACTCCCCCGATGGCCGCCGGACGGGGACTGGGGCTGATCACCCCTGAGGTGAGGCCTCACCTACGACCCGTCTGCCCCCCGACGCGACGGATCGACATGACTCAGACTGCCGTGTCGCGATAAACGATCGATGAACGGGCACGTGACAGCGTTTTTCGGGGCCGTCCGGCCCTTGTGGACCGCTCCCGGAGGGGGGTTCGAAGCACCGTCCAGAGCTTCGAATCTTCGCTTCCGCTCGGTGTGCCGGTCGCACTTATCTATGCGCTACCCCGGAGCGCGGAGTTCCACCCTCGCCGAACAGACCTCCTGCGCC
>NZ_JBAMDC010000304.1:0-7943 GCF_036961605.1 Streptomyces sp. KLMMK | reverse complement strand
CGTGCCGTCGGGGCGGTGCGACGTCCGGGCGGTGCGTCAGGCGGTCTTCACCGTGCCGCCGTCGATGACGTGGTCCGCGCCGTTGATGTCGGCCGCCACGTCGGAGAGCAGGAAGGTGATCAGGGCCGCGACCTCGCCGGGCTCGGTGATCCGCGGGCCGGCCATGCCGAAGCGCTCCGGGAGCTGCTCCAGGAACTCGGCGTGGTCGACGCCGGCCGCCGCGGCCACCTTGCCGCCGAACCCCTCCGGGTCCTCCCAGATCGCCGTGCGGACCACGGCCGGCGAGACGGTGTTGACGCGCACGCCCCGCGGCCCGAACTCGGTGCCCCTGGCCCGCTGCGCGGGGTCGGGCGCGCGGAGCGGAGGGCGAGCGGCCCGCCATGCCGGACGGGCCGCCGCCGCTTCACTGCCGGCGCTCCACTGCCGCCGCTCCGCCGCCTCCGGCCGAGGACGGCCGGTCGGGCGACCGGCCGGAGGACCGGTCAGCCCACCGGTCAGGCCACCGGTCGACCACCGGTCAGGCCACCGGCTGGCAGACGGCGAAGACCCGCAGGCTGACAGCGGCGGGGCTCGTGTTGTTCACGCCCACCAGATAGACGTTCCCGGTGACGCTGGGGTAGGCGTCGACCGTCTCCACCCCGCCGATCCGGCCGCCGGGCTGGAAGTAGCCGCCTCCGGCGATCCGCGTGCCGTCGGGGCACGTGGGGCTCCTCAGCAGCTGACGGAGGGACATCGGCGGGACGGTGTAGTCCTGCGCGACGGTCTGCATCCGCCCGGAGGCGCCGGGGACGTCCGGCAGACCCGTGGAGCCGGTGGGGCGGACGGGTTTGGTCGGCTTGGTGGCGCCGGTGGGCTTGATGGGCTTGGCAGGTTTGGCGGGCCGCCCGGGCTTCCCGGGCTTGGCGGGTTTGGCCGGCGCAGCGGGCTTGGCAGGGGCGGCGGGCTTGACGGGCACGGCGGGCCGGGCGGGACCGCCCGAACCGGGGCCGTCCATGCCTCCCGCGTCGGCGGGCGGGCTCGCCTGGCCCGCGGGACCGGCGGTCCCGGGTGCCCCCTTCGGGTCCGGCGCTCCCGCACCGGCCGCAGGACCCGACGGGCCGCCGCGCCCCGCGTCACCCTTCTGTCCCTTGGCGCCCGCCGGCTTGCCGGAGGTCCCGCTTCCACCACCCCTGCAGACCGGGACGAACCCGGACACCTGGACGTAGTGAGCACTCAGCCACCCTCGCCCGTCGGCCAGCCGGTACCAGAGGCCGTCGCCCTCCACCCGTCCGCCGGCGGCCTGGCACGCGATGAGCACGTGCGCCCCGGGCCCGTAACTGCCGACGACCGGCGCGGAGAGCGCAGGGCTCTTGCGCACCTTCTGGCCGACCCGCGAGATCACTTCACCCGGCACTCCACCGCGCGCCTCTCCGTTGCCGTCGGACACCCCTGCGCCCGCCGCCGCGCAGAACGTGAACAGCACGCCCAGCGCGACGACGCCGCTTCCCGCCACAAAGACCCCGGCACGTCTCTGTTTTAGCGACATATCGCTCCTTCCACTCCCAGGGACCCGGAATGGCACAGGAACACAGCCGTGGGCGCACTCCTGCGAGGCGAGTCCGGCCCTTGGCCCGGATGCCGCCGCCGCATTCACCCGCGCGAAGGAGGCCCGGGCATAAAAAACGACGCCATTGGAATGATGCGTGGAAGGACGTGCAGGAAAGTCGATAAATCATTAGCTCGACGGCCCGCCCGCCGAGGTCCGGCGAAGGGCCGGAAATATCGATAGATCCACAGGAAAACCCGTCGCCGGGCGGACACCGGCCCACCTACGCTCCCGCCATGAACACCGCCAAGAAGCGCCCCCTGGTGGCCATCCTCAGCGGCGCCGGGATCTCCACGGACTCCGGCATCCCGGACTACCGCGGACCCAACGGGTTGTGGCGCCGCGACCCGGAGGCCGAGAAGCTCGTCACGTACACGTACTACATGTCCGACCCGGAGATCCGGCGCCGGTCGTGGCGGATGCGGCGCGACGGGCCCGCGCTGCACGCCCGTCCGAACGCCGCGCACGAGGCGGTGGTGCGCCTGGAGCAGTCGGGCGTCCCGGTGCGCGTGATCACCCAGAACGTGGACGGGCTGCACCAGCTGGCGGGGATGCCGGAGCGCAAGGTCCTCGAACTGCACGGCTCGGCGCGGGCCGTGCAGTGCACCCGCTGCAAGGTGCGTTCCGGCATGGAGGCGGCGCTGGAGCGGGTGGCGGCGGGCGATCCGGACCCGGCGTGCGAGGCGTGCGGCGGCATCCTCAAGTCGGCGACGGTCATGTTCGGCGAGGGCCTGGACCCGGTGGTGCTGGGCGAGGCGGTGGCCGTGACCAAGGCGTGCGAGGTCTTCATCGCTGTCGGCACGAGCCTGCAGGTGCACCCCGCCGCTTCGCTGGCGGGACTGGCGGCCGACCACGGCGCGCGGCTGGTCATCGTCAACGCGGAGCCGACGCCGTACGACGACCGGGCCGACGAGCTGGTGCGCGAGCCGATCGGGACGGCGCTCCCGGCGCTGCTGGAGCGGATCGCCGCGGGGTGATCCGTCCCGCGGGCGCCACACGTCAAGAAAATATTGACAAAGGGCGGGCGTCAAGGAAACCTTGACGTCATGATCACGTCGAAGCGGCCCGCGGCCGTTCCTCAGCCCGTCTACGTCAATGTCGTCCTCGCGACCATGTTCCCCGCCATCGCCCTGATCACGTTGGCGATCACGCTGGCCGAAGACCTGGGCGACGTGCCGTTCTTCTGCCTGATCGGCGCCGAGATCGCGCTCATCGCCGGCATGGGGGCGCTCTTCGGCCTGGCGTCCGCCCAAGCCGCGGCCACGGCGGTCGACACCGGCCCCGAGCGCCTCCGGCGCGACGAGGAGACCCTGAACGCCCTCGACCCGCTGCGGCCGGACGCGCCGCTGCGGCCGGACACCCGCGAAGGCGGCGGGCGATGAGCGGCGCGGAACTGCTCAGTCCCGAGGAGGAGACCCGCATCCGCGAGGCCGTCGCCGACGCCGTCCTGGGCGCACCGGAAGGGCTCGCGGAGTCCCTGGAGCACGACCCGGAGGGCTATCTGCGCCTGGTGGCCGCCACGCGGACCGGCGCCGAGGAGGCGAGCCGACTGCTGCGCGAGGCCGTCCAGGGCGCCCGGGCCGCGGGGCACAGCTGGGACACCGTCGGACGCCTGCTGGGGGTGAGCCGCCAGGCCGCGCAGCAGCGCTTCGCCGCCAAGGGCGGCGCCGTCCCCGAGGCCTCCCCCGAACGCCGGATCCTCACCCCGCTGACCGCGTTCAACGAGATGGCCGCACTCTCCGAAGCGGGTCTGGACCGCTGGGAGCTGGTGGAGTTCGGCCCGCTCTACCACGCGGTGGAGGCGTCCGACCGGCAGTGGGAGTACCGCCGCGTCCCGCTCGCGGTCGCCGGGCGCCGGCGGCGCATGGAGGCGGACGGGTGGATCCAGGTCGGCACGGACTCCTTCCCGTGGAGCTACTTCAAGCGCCCGCTGAAGCCATCCGTCAACGATGGTTGACACCTCCACGTCTGTCATCCAAAGTTGACACCATGGCCGGAACGGATGCGAAGGACGCGGTCGGCACCACCGAGGCCGCCATGGACAGCGATCCCCACGTGGGACTGCGCGCCGTCGCCGCGCTGCGACGGCTCGTCGAGCGCCTGGAGGCGCTGCAGGTCGACAGCGCGCGCCGGCAGGGCTGGTCCTGGGAGGAGATCGGGGCCGCGCTCGGAGTCAGCAGGCAGGCAGTGCACAAGAAACACGCCAGGAGGTAGGCATGTTCGAACGGTTCACCCGAGATGCACGTGTCGCCGTCGTACAGGCGCAGGAGGAGGCCCGCACGCTGGGCCATCCGTGGATCGGCAGCGAACACCTCCTGCTCGGCGTCCTCATGCAGGACGGAGCACCCGGAGTCGCCACGCTGGCCCGGTTCGGCATCACGCCCGAGACGTGCCGGAGCGCGGTCGCACCCGCCGGATCCCTCGGTACGGACGACGCGGAGGCGCTGCGCGCCTTCGGTATCGACCTGGAGGCCGTACGGGCGCAGGCCGAGGGCACGTTCGGGCCGGGCGCCCTGGACCGGCCCGGTCCGCAGGAGGAGCGGCGGCGGATCCTGCCGTTCGGCCGCCGCCGGAGCGAACCCGGCCGGCAGGGCCACATCCCCTTCACGCCCCGCGCGAAGAAGGCCCTGAACCGTTCCCTGCGCGAGGCCCTGGCCCGCAAGGAACGCCACATCGGCGCGGAACACGTCCTCCTGGGCATCCTCGACCCGGACGACAAGGTGACGGGTGGCGTCCTGCGGCAGCTGGGGACCGACGCCGTCGCCGTACGGAACGGCATCCTGGCGGACCTGCCCGGCGCCGCCTGAGCGGCGCACGCCTGCCGCCCAGCGCCTAGCACCTAGCGCCTAGCGCCTAGCGCCTGCGCAGGCTCCTCCACACCGCCTTCGCCGCGTGGTGCCCGCACATGCCGTGGACGCCGGGGCCGGGCGGGGTGGCGGAGGAGCACAGGAAGACGGCCGGGTGGGCCGTGGCGTAGGGCACGCGGGCCAGCTTGGGCCGGATGACCAGGCGGAGGCCCGCCACGGAGCCGATGGCGAAGTCGCCGCCCACGTAGTTGGCGTTGCGGGCGGCCAGCTGCGGGGGGCCGGCCGTGGCGCGGGCCAGGACGAGGTCGCGGAAGCCGGGGGCGAAGCGCTCGATCTGGCGCTCGATCACCTCGGTGGCATCGCCCTCCCAGCTGCTCGGCACGTGCCCGTACACCCAGAAGGTGTGCTTGCCCTCGGGCGCGCGGGTGGGGTCGACGAGGCTGGGCTGGGCGGTGATGAGGAAGGGCACCGACGGGTCCCGGCCCTGCAGCGCGGCGTCCAGGGCGGCGTCGATCTCGCCGTACGTCGGGCCGACGTGGACCGTGCCGGCGCGGCGGGCCTCCTGCGCCGTCCACGGCACGGGGCCCGACAGCGCATAGTCGATCTTGAAGACGCTGGGGCCGTAGCGGTAGCCGCGGTAGGCGTTGCCGAGGCCCGCGATCCGGGCGAGGGCGGTGGGCGAGGTGTCGAAGACGTAGGCGCGGGCGGGCGGCAGGTCGTCCAGGCGCCGGACCTCGAAGCCGGTGTGCACGGCGCCGCCGCACGCGCGCAGGTACGAGGCCAGGGCGTCGGCGATGGACTGGGAGCCGCCGCGCGGCACCGGCCAGCCGCCCGCGTGCGCGGCCAGCGCGAAGACCAGCGCCATGCCGCCGGTGCCGGGGCCGGTGAGGGGGGCGATGCCGTGCGCGGCGAGGCCCGCGATCAGGGCCGCCGCCTTCTCGTCCCGGAAGCGGCGGGCCAGCAGGGACGCGGGCTGGATGCCGGCCAGGCCGAAGCGGGCGTAGAGGAGGGGGTCGCGCGGCAGGCCGTCCCACTGGGTGCGCAGGAAGTCGGCCGCGAGCGTCTCCCACCTGCCCTGGAAGGGCTCGACGAGGCGCCGGTACGCCCCGGCGTCGCGCGGCCCGAAGGAGTGGGCCGTCTCCCCCACGCTGCGGGCGAGGACGGCGGCCGTGCCGTCCGGGAAGGGGTGCGCCATGGGCAGCTCGGGGTGCACCCACTCCAGGCCGTGCCGGTCCAGCGGCATCGCGGCGAAGGCGGGCGAGCCCGCGCCGAGCGGGTGCACGGCGGAGCACGGGTCGTGCCGGAAGCCGGGGAGCGTGAGCTCCTCGGTCCGCGCGCCGCCGCCGATGGCACCGGCGGCCTCGAAGACCTCCACCGACAGGCCGCGCCGGGCCAGCTCCACGGCGGCGGTGAGCCCGTTGGGCCCGGCACCTACGACGACGGCGTCGAGCATGGTCGGCACCGGACGCCACTCCCCTCGTCTCGTCCTCGGGATCAGCCGGCGGACGCCAGCAGGTCCAGGATATGACGGAGCGTCGCCTCGTCCCGCGCGGCGGCGAAGGGCAGGGCGTTGCCGCCGGCTATGCGGAAGGACTCCCCGGCGACGGTCCCGCTCGCCCCGCCCGCCTCGGCGACCAGCAGCAGCCCCGCGGCGTGGTCCCAGGGGTTCTCCCAGCTGAAGGCGAGGCCGTCGATGACGCCCCGTGCCACGTTGAGGTACTCCAGGCCGGCCGAGCCGCAGGGGCGCGGCGCGACCCCCTCCGTGGCGAGCGCCGACAGGACGCGCTTCTGCTCGTCGTCGGTGAAGTCGTAGTGGGAGATCGCCACTTCCAGGACCTTGCCCGGGGCGGGCGAGCCGGCGCGCAGCGGCTCGCCGCCCAGCCGGGCCCCGGCGCCGCGGCGGGCGACGGCCATCAGATCGAGCGCGGGGGCGTACGTCCAGGAGGCGAGGAGCTCGCCGCGGTGGGCGAGGCAGACGAGCGTGGCGAAGCCGGGCTCGCCGTTGACGAACTGGCGGGTGCCGTCGACCGGGTCGACGATCCACACGGGCGCGTCGCCGCCGACGGCGCCCAGCACGCCCGGATCCGCGTGCACCGCCTCCTCGCCGACCACGACCGAGCCGGGCAGCAGGGCGGTGAGCGCGGCGGCGAGGTGCTCCTCGGCGCGCCGGTCGGCGACGGTGACGAGGTCGTGCGGGCCGTTCTTCTGGACGATCTCGTCCGCGGCGAGCTGCCGGAAGCGGGGCATGATCTCGGCGGCGGCCGCCTTGCGGACCGCCTCCTCGACGTCGGTCAGATCACCTGCGAGAAAGTCTTCGAGCATGTGTCCATCGAACCACGCCCCACCGACAATCGGTGGCGGGCCCGCGTCCCCCGGATGTCCCCCCGGTGAACCCCGGGATGTGCGCCCGGTGCACGCGGGCCCCCTGCCGGCCGGCGGGCCCCGTCAGCGGCCCACCGCGTACCCCTGCATGCCGCGCGGATTGGCCGCCGCTGACAGCACGCCCGTACGCGGATCGCGCGCCACCGCGCACAGCCGTCCCTCCGACCACGGCTCGCCCACCGTCACCCGGTGACCCCGCCGGCGCAGTTCCCCGATCGCCGTCTCGCCCATCCGCCGCTCGACGACGACCGCTCCGGGGCTCATGGTGCGCGGGTAGAAGGAGCCGGGAAAGGAGTCCTGGTGCCAGTTGGGCGCGTCGATCGCGCCCTGCAGGTCCAGACCGCCGCGCACGGGCGGGCGCAGGGCGACGGCGAGGAAGAAGTGCAGCTGCCACTGGTCCTGCTGGTCGCCGCCGGGGGTACCGAAGGCGAGGACGGGCTCGCCGTCCCGCAGGGCCAGGGACGGGGTGAGGGTGGTGCGCGGGCGGCGTCCGGGGGTGAGGGAGTTGGGCAGCCCGGGTTCGAGCCAGGCCATCTGCAGCCGGGTGCCGAGCGGGAAGCCGAGCTCCGGGACGACGGGGTTGGACTGCAGCCAGCCGCCGCTGGGGGTCGCGGAGATCATGTTGCCCCAGCGGTCGACGACGTCGAGGTGACAGGTGTCGCCGCGGGTCGCACCGCTGACGGTGACGGTCGGCTCGCCCGCGCCCGCCGCGGCCGGGGCGGTCCGCTCCGCCGCGGCGACGACGTGCCGGGCCAGGTGCGGGCTGCGGCCCTCCGGGCTGCCTGGGCGCAGGGTGTACGAGGCGAGGTCGCCGATCAGCGCGCGGCGGGCGGCGTTGTAGCCCTCGGAGAGCAGGGCCTTCAGCGGGACGTCGGCGGCGTCGCCGTACCAGGCCTCGCGGTCGGCCATGGCGAGCTTGCTGCCCTCGATGAGGGTGTGGACGTACTCCGGGGTGCCGTAGTCCGGCGGCCCGTCGAGCAGGGCGAGCTGCTGGAGGAGGACCGGGCCCTGCGACCAGGGGCCCGGCTTGCAGACGGTCCAGCCGTTCCAGTCGTGGCTCACCGGCTCCTCGTAGCCCGCGCGGAAGTCCGCGAGGTCGTCGCCGGTGAGGGGCGCGGTGTGGCGCTCGCCGGAGGTGTCGAGGGTCGGGCGCGCAGCGGCTGCCACGA
>NZ_JBAMDC010000303.1:0-7918 GCF_036961605.1 Streptomyces sp. KLMMK | reverse complement strand
GAGAAGAGACAGCGCCCGGGCGGGGGTCGGGGAAGCCGGCGAGGATGCGGGAGGTCTCCCGGAAGGTGCACAGCGGGGCGCCGCGGGTCGGATCGGCGCCGCGGCCGGCGCGCAGGTCGTCGACGAGGGCCTTGGCGCTCTCGATCGTCTGGTTGTCGAAGAACTCCCAGTTGACCATCACGACGGGCGCGAAGTCGCAGGCGGCGTTGCACTCGACGTGCTCAAGGGTGATCTTGCCGTCGGGGGTGGTGTCGCCGTTGCCGATGCCGAGGTGGCGGCGCAGTCCTTCGAAAATGGCGTCGCCGCCCATGACGGCGCACAGGGTGTTGGTGCACACCCCCACCTGGTACTCGCCGCCGGGCTCGCGCCGGTACATGGTGTAGAAGGTGGCGACCGCCGTGACCTCGGCGGTGGTCAGGCCGAGCACCTCGGCGCAGAACCGCAGGCCGGTGCGGGTGACGTGGCCCTCCTCGGCCTGCACGAGGTGCAGCAGCGGCAGCAGCGCGCTGCGGCTGTCGGGGTAGCGGGCGATCACCTCCTGGGCGTCGGCCGCGAGGCGCTCCCGTACGTCGGCGGGGTAGTCGGGCGCGGGAAGCTGAGGCATCCCGAGCTGTACGTCATGCGTCACCGGTCGACGCCTCCCATCACGGGATCGATGGACGCCACCGCGACGATCACGTCGGCCACCTGGCCGCCCTCGCACATCGCCGCCATGGACTGCAGGTTGGTGAAGGACGGGTCGCGGAAGTGGACGCGGTAGGGGCGGGTGCCGCCGTCGCTGACGACGTGGACGCCCAGCTCGCCCTTGGGCGACTCGACCGCGGCGTAGACCTGGCCGGGCGGGACCCGGAAGCCCTCCGTCACCAGCTTGAAGTGGTGGATCAGGGCCTCCATGGAGGTGCCCATGATCTTCTTGATGTGGTCGAGGGAGTTGCCGAGGCCGTCGGGGCCCAGGGCCAGCTGGGCGGGCCAGGCGATCTTCTTGTCCGCGACCATGACCGGGCCGGGGGCCAGCCGGTCCAGGCACTGCTCGATGATCCGCAGGGACTGGTGCATCTCCTCCAGGCGGATCAGGAAGCGCCCGTAGGAGTCGCAGGTGTCGGCGGTCGGCACCTCGAAGTCGTAGGTGTCGTAGCCGCAGTAGGGCTGGGACTTGCGCAGGTCGTGCGGCAGGCCGGTGGCGCGCAGGATGGGGCCGGTCGCGCCGAGGGCCATGCAGCCGGCGAGGTCGAGGTGGCCGACGTCCTGCAGGCGGCCCTTGAAGATGGGGTTGCCGGTGGCGAGCTTGTCGTACTCCGGCAGGTTCTTGCGCATCTTCTTCACGAACTCGCGCACCTGGTCCACGGCGCCGGGCGGCAGGTCCTGCGCGAGGCCGCCGGGGCGGACGTAGGCGTGGTTCATGCGCAGGCCGGTGATCAGCTCATAGACGTCGAGGACGAGCTCGCGGTCCCGGAAGCCGTAGATCATGATCGTCGTGGCGCCGAGCTCCATGCCGCCGGTGGCGATGCACACCAGGTGCGAGGAGATTCGGTTCAGCTCCA
Organism: Streptomyces sp. KLMMK; assembly: GCF_036961605.1. Classification (NCBI taxonomy): domain Bacteria; kingdom Bacillati; phylum Actinomycetota; class Actinomycetes; order Kitasatosporales; family Streptomycetaceae; genus Streptomyces; species Streptomyces sp. KLMMK. The sequence continues at coordinate 6,377 of NZ_JBAMDC010000303.1, read as the reverse complement.
TCAGGAGCACGCGGATGACCGAGGCGCGGTCGGGGATCTGCTCCTCGATGCCCAGGAGCTTCTCCACGCCGAGGCAGTACGCCGTCTCGTTGAAGAACGGCGTCAGGTAATCCATGCGCGTGACGAAGGTGGTGCCCTGGGTCCAGGTCCGGTATTCGAGGTTCTTCTCGATGCCGGTGTGCAGATAGCCGATGCCGCAGCGGGCCTCGGTGACGGTCTCGCCGTCGATCTCCAGGATCAGCCGGAGCACTCCGTGGGTGGAGGGGTGCTGCGGACCCATGTTGACGATGATGCGCTCGTCGTCGGCCTGCTTGGCGGTGGCCGCGAGTTCGTCCCAGTCGCCGCCGGTGACCGTGTAGACGGTGCCTTCCGTCGTCTCGCGCGGGCTTGCTTGTGATGCGCTCATCAGCTGTACGACCTCCGCTCGTCCGGAGCCGGGATGCGGGCGCCCTTGTACTCGACGGGGACGCCGCCGAGGGGGTAGTCCTTGCGCTGCGGGAAGCCCTGCCAGTCGTCCGGCATCATGATCCGCGTGAGCGCCGGGTGGCCGTCGAAGACGATGCCGAAGAAGTCGTACGTCTCGCGCTCGTGCCAGTCGTTGGTGGGGTAGACGTCGACGACCGACGGGATGTGCGGGTCGGCGTCGGGGGCGCTCACCTCCAGCCGGATCAGCCGGTTGTGGGTGATCGAGCGCAGGTGGTAGACGGCGTGCAGCTCGCGGCCCTTGTCGCCCGGGAAGTGCACTCCGCTCACGCCCGTGCACAGCTCGAAGCGGAGCGCGGGGTCGTCGCGGAGGGTGCGGGCGGCGCGGGGCAGGTGCTCGCGGGCGATGTGGAACGTGAGCTCGCCGCGGTCGACGACGGTCTTCTCGATCACGTTCTCCGGGAGGAGGCCCTGTTCCTCCAGGGCACCCGCGAACTCGTCCGCCACCTCGTCGAAGTACCCGCCGTAGGGGCGGGTGGCCTCGCCGGGCAGCCGGACGGTCCGCACCAGGCCGCCGTAGCCGGAGGTGTCGCCGCCGTTACGGGCGCCGAACATGCCGTGCTGGACGCGGATGGCCTCGCCGGACTCCTCCCGCTGGGCGGGGACCTGCTCGGGGGGAACCTGCTCGGGGGGAACCCGTTCCTGCTCGCTCACCGCAGCAGCCCCTTCATCTCGATCAACGGCAGGGCTTTGAGGGCCGCCTCCTCCGCCTCGCGGGCGGCCTCCTCGCGGTGCACCCCGAGCTTCTCGCCCTGGATCTTCCGGTGCAGCTTCAAGATCGCGTCCATGAGCATCTCGGGCCGCGGCGGGCAGCCGGGGAGATAGATGTCGACCGGCACGATGTGGTCGACGCCCTGGACGATCGCGTAGTTGTTGAACATGCCGCCGCTGGAGGCGCAGACGCCCATGGAGATCACCCACTTGGGGTTGGGCATCTGGTCGTAGACCTGGCGCAGGACGGGGGCCATCTTCTGGCTGACCCGGCCGGCGACGATCATCAGATCGGCCTGGCGGGGCGAGCCGCGGAAGACCTCCATGCCGAAGCGGGCCAGGTCGTAACGGCCGGCGCCGGTGGTCATCATCTCGATGGCGCAGCAGGCCAGGCCGAAGGTCGCCGGGAAGACGGACGACTTGCGGACCCAGCCGGCGGCCTGCTCGACGGTGGTCAGCGCGAAGCCGCTGGGCAGCTTCTCCTCGAGTCCCATGTGGTGCCCCCTAGTCCCATTCCAGGCCGCCGCGGCGCCAGACGTAGGCGTAGGCGACGAAGACGGTGAGCACGAAGAGCAGCATCTCCACGAGCCCGAACAGACCCAGGGCGTCGAAGGTGACGGCCCAGGGGTAGAGGAAGACGATCTCGATGTCGAAGACGATGAAGAGCATCGCCGTCAGGTAGTACTTGATCGGGAAGCGCCCGCCGCCCGCGGGCTGCGGGGTGGGCTCGATACCGCACTCGTAGGCCTCGAGCTTGGCGCGGTTGTACCTCTTGGGCCCGATGAGCGAGGCCATGACCACGGAGAAGATCGCGAAGCCTGCCCCGAGGGCTCCCAGTACGAGGATGGGCGCGTAGGCGTTCACCGCTCCTCGCTCCTTCCAGTCGACGCTGACTGCCGGCTTACCGGACCCGGTCGGGCGCACCGCCCACGGTGACGACCACCGGAGATCGCCGCGAAGATCACCGATATGTGAGGCAGTTCACAAGCCCGGGTCGATTGCATCCTATGCCCGCCGGTCTGTGATCTGCGACACGGGGTACACACCCGCGTTTGTGATCTCCACCACCTGACGAACGATCATCAAGTCGGATGAGCGGCGATCTTCATACGCGAAGCGCCCGAGTGATCACCAGAGGTGACAATCGGACGCCCGGGGCCTGGTCGGAGGGGTGTCGCACTATCAAGAGATGCCGCGCGCAGACAAATTGGCACGCGGTGCCTTCAACTGATATAGGAGCGCCGTTCGCTGACCCGGCATCGCCCCGGAGGCCGCGCCGGGCGATGACCGGTGCCCCCGTTCACGAGAGCGCGTACGGGGCGGGCGGGACGTGAGCTGCGCCACGCGCCGGACGGGTCTGGAGCCGGTTCTGCGGGGTAGCCTCGACACGCGAGCCGTGATGGTGATATGACCATCGCCGATCATGACCGATGGCCAAAACCCCATGCTGAGGCGGCCGATAGGGATCGGCGGGCCGCGGAGCGCCGTGATGTTCCCGTGATCAAATGCCCGAACTCTGGGCGCGTCCACGTCAATTGTGACGCACGTCACCTTTATTGAACTCACCCTGCGCGGACTGATAGTCCCTTGTCCCATGTCCCCCAACGCGCACATAACCAGCCACCGGAAGCCCCGTCGTACGGCCACCCAGTCGTGGGTCGTCCGCACTGGTGTTGCCGGTGGCGTCCTCAGCACCCTGGCCGTGGCCGGCGCCGGTTCCGCCACCGCCGCCGAGAAGCCCGTCGAGGCGACCGTCGAGATGCCCGCGGTCAACGCGGCCCTGGCCACGTCCATCGCGCAGAGCGCGGCGGCCACCCAGCAGACCGCCTTCGACTACCAGGACCGCGCGCAGCAGGACGAGGCCACCAGCAAGGTCGAGGCCGCCGCCAAGAAGGCCGCCGACGAGGCCGAGCGCAAGGCGGAGGCCGAGCGCAAGGCCGCCGCGGCCAAGGAGAAGCGCGAGAAGGAGGAGGCCCGCGCCTCCCGCGCCACCGAGCGCCAGAGCCTGAGCAGCAAGTCCGCCGCCCAGGACTCCGAGGACACCGACGCCCCCGCCTCGTCCTCCGCCAAGAGCAGCGGCACCGCCACCGGCAGCACCGCCTCCCTGGTCTCCTTCCTCCGGGCCCAGGTCGGCAAGGCGTACGTGATGGGCTCCACCGGCCCGTCCTCCTACGACTGCTCCGGCCTGGTCATGGCCGCCTACAGCCAGATCGGCATCGACCTGCCGCGCATCTCGCAGGACCAGTCGACGGCCGGCACCCAGGTGTCGACCTCGAACCTGCAGGTCGGCGACATCCTCTACTGGGGCTCCGCCGGCAGCGCGTACCACGTGGCCGTCTACATCGGCGGCGGCAAGTTCATCGGCGCGCAGAACCCGAGCACGGGCATCGTCGAGCGCGACATGAGCTACTCCCCGCCCACGGGTGCCGTCCGCGTCCTCTGACGCCGGACCGCCCAGCGGCTCGCACACCTGCGAAGGGCCGCCGTCCCACCGCTCGGGACGGCGGCCCTTCGGCATGCCCGCCGGCGGCCGTGTCCCCCGCACGGCCCGCGGCGCGGCCTGCCCGCACGGACACCCTGCGACCCCCGTCGCCCCCAGGACATCCGTGCCTCCCCCGGTACCGGGACGCACGCTCCGAGCCGCATGAGAAGCGCCCGTCCCGGTATGTGAAGTCTGCAAGCACCGTCGCCGCGGGGACAAAGCCCTTCGGCGGGAACCGAATCCGGGCTCCCCGTAAATTTGTCCAGATCCGGACAGTTGGCCGATACCGCCGGGGCGCTACCTTCGGTCACCGTGCTACGCATCCACTTCGGCCCCGAAGATCTCGGCAGGGTGCGCCTCGCGCCCGGCCCCGATCCGCTGGCGGAGGCGGCGCTGAGCCTGCCCGTGCTGCAGAACCGGTGGATGGGCGGGATCGCCCTCGACGGCTGGCGGCACCGCACCCAGCGCGGCCTGAGCCCGGTCATGCGGCCCCTGCTGGAGCTCGCCCCGGCCAACATGGGCGAGTACCTCCCCGAGGCGTTCCTGCACGCCGAGGACGGGGCCGGCTCGCTGGCGGAGAGCCTGGAGTCCGTGTGGTCCCTGCCGCGGAAGGTCTGGACGGCCGAGCTGGAGTGCGCGCTGGACCACCGCCCTGTGCCGCAGTGGTTCGGCGACCTGCACACCGCCGACCGCCCGGCCGCCCGGACCGTCGACCAGGCCTTCCGCTCGTACTGGGAGACGGCCCTCGCCCCGTACTGGTCGCAGGTCACCGCCTGCGTGCAGGCCGACCGCACGCGCCGCATCCGCACCGCCGCGGAACAGGGCGTCGAGCACCTGCTCGCCACCCTGCACCCCACCGTGCGCTGGGAATCGCCCGTGCTGCACGTGCCCTGCATGCACAAGGAGGGCTTCCACCGGGACTTCCACGACGTGCACCTGGCGGGCCGCGGCCTGACGCTCACGCCCTCGTTCTTCTGGCCGCACCCCACGGCGCGCGCCCACAGCGCGGACGACGAGGCGCCGATCGACCTGTGCTACCCCGTCGCCCTCGACCTCTCCGCCTACCAGGCGGTCCTCTCCCGCCCCGCCGCCCCGGGCGAACCCGGGCGGCTGACCGCGCTGCTCGGGCGCACCCGCGCCCGCGTGCTGGACGCGGCGGCCGAGGGCGGCAGCACCGCACAGCTCGCCCGCCGCACCGGCATCTCCCCGGCCTCGGCGAGCGAGCACGCGACGGTGCTGCGGGAGGCGGGGCTGCTCAGCACCACCCGCACGGGTCCTTCCGTGCACCACACGCTGACCCCGCTGGGACAGGCGCTCCTCAACGGGGTGGTGTGATCAGCGGACCGGAGCGGGAGGTCCGGGGCGTCCGGAAGCCACCCGAAGGGTGGAAGCCCGTGCGGCGCCCGCGCGTCACGCCTTCGGCGCCACCCGGCTCAGCCCGTTGATGATGCGGTCCATCGCGTCCCCGCCCTGCGGGTCCGTCAGGTTCGCCAGCATCTTCAGCGTGAACTTCATCAGCAGCGGGTGCGTCAGGCCGTGCTGGGCGCCGATCTTCATCACCTTCGGGTTGCCGATGAGCTTCACGAAGGCCCGGCCGAGCGTGTAGTAGCCGCCGTAGGTGTCCTTGAGGACCTTCGGGTAGCGCTGCAGGGCCAGCTCGCGCTGGGCGTACGAAGCGCGCGCGTGGGCCTGGACGATGACGTCCGCGGCGATCTGCCCGGACTCCATGGCGTACGCGATGCCCTCGCCGTTGAACGGGTTCACCAGCCCGCCCGCGTCGCCGACCAGCAGCAGGCCGCGCGTGTAGTGCGGCTGGCGGTTGAAGGCCATGGGCAGGGCGGCGCCGCGGATCGGGCCCGTCATGTTCTCCGGGGTGTAGCCCCAGTCCTCGGGCATCGAGGCGCACCAGGCCTTGAGGACCTCGCGCCAGTCCAGCTCCTTGAAGGACTCGGAGGTGTTGAGCACGCCGAGGCCGACGTTGCTCGTGCCGTCGCCCATGCCGAAGATCCAGCCGTAACCGGGCAGCAGCCGGTCCTTCGGGCCGCGCCGGTCCCACAGCTCCAGCCAGGACTCCAGGTAGTCGTCGTCGTGGCGCGGGGAGGTGAAGTACGTGCGCACGGCCACGCCCATGGGGCGGTCCTCGCGGCGGTGCAGGCCCATGCCCAGCGACAGCCGGGAGGAGTTGCCGTCGGCCGCGACGACCAGCGGGGCACGGAAGGTGACCGGGGTCTTCTCCTCTCCGAGCTTCGCCTCGACGCCCACGATCCGGCCCGTGCGGTCGTCGATGACGGGCGCGCCGACATTGCAGCGCTCGTACATCCGCGCGCCGGCCTTCACCGCGTTGCGGGCCAGCTGCTCGTCGAAGTCGTCGCGCTTGCGGACCAGTCCGTAGTCCGGGAAGGAGGCGAGATCCGGCCAGTCGAGCTGCAGCCGGACGCCGCCGCCGATGATGCGCAGGCCCTTGTTGCGCAGCCAGCCCGCCTCCTCGGAGATGTCGATGCCCATCGCCACGAGCTGCTTGGTGGCACGGGGGGTCAGCCCGTCGCCGCACACCTTCTCGCGCGGGAACGCCGTCTTCTCCAGCAGGAGGACGTCCAGTCCGGCCTTGGCGAGGTAGTACGCGGTGGTCGACCCGGCCGGGCCGGCCCCGACGACGATCACATCCGCGGAGTGTTCGGTATCGGTCACGGTCGGCTCTCCC
>NZ_JBAMDC010000302.1:0-7965 GCF_036961605.1 Streptomyces sp. KLMMK | reverse complement strand
GCCGGTCCGGCGGGGCCCAGGTGCGGCCCGCTCTGCGGGGCGGGTGCGACAGCCGCGGGGAGCCGGAGGAGCGCGACGGCTCCGCTCCATCGTCGGACGACGCGTCCGGGGCACCGCCGAAGTCGTAAGGATCCGCAGGGTCCGCCCCGTCCCGGCGGTCGTGGGCGCCGGAGCGGCCGGAGGGGGTGATCGCGCCCTCGGGCCCCGAGGCGCCCCCGGCCGTGGCGGCTCTCGGGTCCTGCCCGGGCGCCGCAGGAGAGCGCGCTCCGTCGGGCCCGGTGGTGATCAGATCCTCACGGGCGGGGCCGGGCAGCAGATCGCCCGGCCGGGAGTGGCCCGGCGGGCGGGGCGGGGAGTGGGAGGCGGGCGGCTGGGAGACGGACACACACCCGGCGGCCGCCAGCGCCACCGCCGCCGCCATGACCGTCACTGCAGGCAGTCGATGCACTCGCTCAACTCTGCTGTGCGCCCGTCGGCGTTGGGAATTACCCGCACGGGTGATGTGCGATCACGCGTCCGGGGGCGCCGGCGCTCAGGCGCCGGTCGCCCCGTCGATCCGCTCGCGGATGAGGTCGGCGTGGCCGTTGTGGCGCGCATACTCCTCGATCATGTGGATGTAGATCCACCGCAGGTCGAACTCCTTGTTGCGGTGCGGGGCGAAGCCGCGGTCGTCCAGCGAGCGGCCGCGCGCCGCCTCGCGGGCCGCGGCGATCTCCGCCTGCCAGGTGGCGTAGGCCTCGTCCCAGCCGTCCGCCTCCGTGACCTCCATGTCCCGCTCCGGATCCTCGTCGGAGTAGTAGATCGGCCCGGCTTCCTCGCGGGCCAGGCACCGGCGGAACCAGCTGCGCTCGACCTCGGCCATGTGCCGGACGAGTCCCATCAGGCTCATCGGGGACGGCGGTGCGGACGCCTCGCGCAGCTGCGCCTCGTTCAGGCCCGCGCACTTCAGGGCCAGCGTGGCGCGGTGGAAGTCGAGCCAGCTCTCCAGGCTGGTGCGCTCGTCGGAGACGGTGGGGGGCGTGGGACGCTCAGGAGTGATCATGGCGGTCATCCTGGCGCCCCCGTGCCGCCCGCGCCAGAGGTTTTCGCCGGCGCCCTTCCGTACAGGCGCCCTTCCGTACAGTCGTATGCTTCCCAAACGAAGGCACGCACCAAGGAGGCGCTGTGAAGGTCGGCTGCATCGGGCTCGGAGACATCGCGCAGAAGGCGTACCTTCCGGTGCTCGCCACCCGGCCGGGCCTCGAACTCCACCTGCACACCCGCACCCCCGCCACGCTCGCGCGCGTCGCCGAGGCCCACCGCATCCCGGAGGCCCAGTGCCACACGGGCCTCGACGCGCTGCTCGCGGCGGACCTCGACGCGGCCTTCGTCCACGCGGCGACCGCGGCCCACCCCGAGCTCGTCACCCGCCTTCTCGAAGCGGGCGTACCGGTCTACGTCGACAAGCCCCTCGCCTACGACCTCGCCACCAGCGAGCGGCTCGTCCGGCTCGCCCGGGAGCGGGGCGTGAGCCTGATGGTCGGCTTCAACCGCCGCTACGCACCGTCCTACACCCAGTGCCTGGACCACCCGCGCGACCTGATCCTGATGCAGAAGAACCGCGTCGGGCTGGCCGAGGACCCGCGCACCCTCGTGCTCGACGACTTCATCCACGTCGTGGACACCCTGCGCTTCCTCGCCCCGGGGCCCGTCGACCACGTGGACGTCCGCGCCCGGGTCCGCGACGGCCTCATGCACCACGTCGTGCTCCAGCTCTCCGGTGACGGTTTCACGGCGATCGGCACCATGAACCGGATGAGCGGCTCCACCGAGGAGATCCTCGAGGTCTCCGGACAGGACACCAAGCGGCAGGTCCTCAACCTCTCCGAGGTGATCGACCACAAGGGTCAGCCCAGCGTGCGCAGGCGCGGTGACTGGGTGCCCGTCTCCCGTCAGCGCGGCATCGAGCAGACCGTCCTCGCCTTCCTCGACGCGGTCCGGGCGGGCAAGCTGCTCGACGCCGAGGACGCGCTGGCCACCCACGAGCTGTGCGAGCGCATCGTCAAGGCTGCTTCGGAGCAGGCTTCCTGACGCGCTGTCGCACGAGCCGGACGCCCTCGGCGGCGCACGTGCAGGCGACCACCGCCAGGGACACCAGGACGACCCAGTTCCCGTACCGGACGTAGGGGCTCGTGCCGCGGGCCAGCGGCACGTCGCGGACGGCGGCCTCGCTGCGGTCGGTGCCGAGCGGGGCGCCGACCGCCCGGCCCTGCGGACCGGCGACCGTGCTCACACCCGTCAGCGTCGCGTGCACCACCGGCCGCCAGGTCTCGGCCGCCCGCAGCGCGGCGAGCGAGGCGTGCTGCCACGGGGCCCAGCTGTGCTGGAACGTGGAGGTGGAGGACTGGGCGACGATCACCTGCGCGCCGTCGCGGGCCAGCTGCCGGCTCATGTCGGGGAAGGCCGACTCGAAGCACACCAGCGGGCCGATCCGCAGGCCCTCCGGTGCGGAGGGGGAGGCGGGCAGCCGCATCACCACCGGGTGGTCGCCGCGCCTGCGGTCCTCGCCGGCGGCCTTGCCCACCGACGTGGCCCAGCCGAGCAGGGAGCGTGCCGGCACGTACTCGCCGAACGGCACGAGCCGCATCTTGTCGTAGCGGTCCCCGGTCGGACCGCCGGGGCCGACGAGCACGGAACTCTTGAAGATGCCGGGCCGGTCCGAGCGGCGCGCGTCGACGTTGACGAGGAGGTCGGCGCCCACCGCGCGGGAGAGCGCCCTGAGCCGGTCCCGGAGGCCGGGGTGCTGCGCGAGGTCGCCGCCGACGCCGCTCTCGCCCCACACCACGAGGTCCACCCGCTGCCCGGCCAGCTTCCTCGTGAGCTCCTCCTGGCGGTCGAACCGGCGCTGGACGCTGCCCGTCCCGTCGACGACACCCGGCTGGACGAGGGCGATCCGGACGGTGCCCGCGGCGCGCGGCGAAGGCGCCCACCACCACACCCCGGCGACGACTGCTGCACAGCCCACCAGGCCGACTAGTCCGGTGATACGCGCGCGAGAAGCCCAAATGACCGTGGAAACGGCGGTGTTGAGGGCCACGAGGAGGAAACTAACCAGCCAGATCCCGCCTGTTGAAGCGAGCTTGAGAGCGGGTTGCACCTGCCACTGACTCGCCCCGAACAGACCCCACGGTCCGCCCAAATACTCCCATGAACGGGCAAGTTCGACCATCAACCAGCCGGAAGGTACGGCGATGAGGGCCGCGGCGGCCCGCGCCGGCCCCGGGGAACCGCCCAGCAGTCGCTTGACCAGCACGCCCCACGGTGCCCACAGCAGCCCCAGCAGCGCGGCCAGCACCAGGATGAAGACGTGCAGACTCGGCAGCAGCCAGTGGTGCACGGCGAGCAGGAATCCGCCACCGCCGAGCCACCCGTCGAGCGCCGCCCGCCGCGCTCCGGGCGCCGTGCGGATCAGGGACAGCCAGGGAACGAGGGCCACGTAGGCCAGCCACCACAGCGAAGGCGTGGGAAACGTGAGCGCGGGCAGCGCTCCCGCCACCACCGCCGCGGCCGCCCGCGGCCAGGGCCGGGTCAGCAGTCCGGCGTACGGGCCGTCCGGCGGTTGCGTCGTCATGGCGTGCCTCCCTGGGCCCGAACGGTCACCGGCGCCGTAGATCGTCGATCATTCGTCCGCGCGACGCATGAGCGGGATCCGGCCAACCCTTATTTTTTCGAACAGCAGAGGATCATGGGGAAAAAACTCTGACATCGGGGTGCAATATTCCACCGCCGCCACTCATCGGAAAAGCTCTTTTTCGCCTGGTTCGGTCAGAAACGGTCTGAAGTGAGCCTTGCATCCCGCGCTGGAAAGGTGTGACCGGGTATGCGCCGCGGGTTATCCCCGGTCCACCCTGGGCAGGTACCGCGCAAAAGTGGACAGGAACGCTGCGAGCCGGCCTGGGGAGGCGCCGTGACGGGCGTGCGAGACCGCATATCAGTACAGCCCTTGGAGATCGTGCCCTTCTACTGTCCGATACCGCCGGCGGTGCACCCGAGCATCCGGGAGATCGACCGCACCTCGGTCGACTGGATGCTCCAGCGACACCTCGACACCTCGGCCCACCAGCGGCAGCGTCTCGCCCGGTGCGACTTCGGCGGGCTCACGGCCCGGACCATGCCCTACGGCCAGTCCGGACCGCTCGCCGTCGTCGCCAAGCTCCACGCCGTGCTCTTCTCCCTGGACGACGCCCTGTGCGACGAGTCGACCGCCACCGCCCACGGCCTGGCGCACACGACCTCACGCATCATGCGCGTCCTGGAGGCGCCGGTGCCGGAGTGGCCGGATGACTCGCCCCACGCCGCGGCACTGCGGGCCGTCCGCCTGGAGCTGGCCGAGCACGCGACGCCGAGCCAGCTGCGCCGCTGGACCGAGGGCATGCGCACCTACCTCTCCGGCCTGGTGTGGGAGGCTGCCTGCCGCCGCGACCGGGCCCTGCCGTCCGTGAACGACTACGCAGCGATGTGGATGCGCGCCATCGGCATGGCGCCCTCCACGGCCCTGATGGACATCGCAGGAGGATACGAACTCGACGACCGCGACCTGGACCGGCCCGAGATCCGGGCCCTCACCGAGATGACCTGGACGCTCGTCGCCTGGGACAACGACTTCTACTCACGGAACAAGGAGATCCAGCGTGCCGGCGACAACCTCAACCTGATCGACGTCCTCGCCCAGGAACGGGACTGGGAGCCCGCCCGGGCCCAGGAAGAGGCCATGGCGATGCGCGACCGCGTCATGACGCTCTTCCTGCGCTTACGCGAGCAGATCTGGCCCCGGGCCGGGGTGGAACTGCGGTGCTACCTGGTGGCGCTGGGCCACTTCGTCCGCGGGCACCTGGACTGGGCCTCGGCCTGCGCCCGGTACCAGGACCCCTACGGGACCGGCGCCGACGTGCAGTGGTGGAAGCCGTTCCCGTCGGACGACAGCCCGGACCCGCTGCCCGTCCCCGCCATCGCCTGGTGGTGGGACCTGCTCGACGCCGGCCGCTACCGGCGCAGCAGCAGCCGGCGCAGCGACCTCCACCACGAGCGCCGCGAACCGGACGCCTCCGGGCCGGAGGCCGGGACCGGGGGCGCCGGGATGGCCGGCTGCTCGGCCCGCTCGGGCTGAGCGGGCACGGGCGGCTCCGGCGCGGGTGTCAGCGCCTCCTCCGGAGGCAGTGGCGCCCGCGCCGTGAACCGCACCGGCAGCCCGGTCAGATGACGGGACATCAGGGTGGAGCGGTAGGTGAGCTCCGACTCCTCCACCGAGAGGGTCAGGTCGGGCAGGCGCAGCAGCAGGGCGTCGATGCCCGTGTCCGCGATCGCCCGGCCCACGTCCTGGCCCGGGCACTCGTGCTGGCCCCCGCTGAACGCCAGGTGCGAGCGGTTGCCGTGGACGGGGACGTCGGGGTCGGGGCGGATCACCGTGTCCATGTTGGCGGCGGCCAGCCCCAGGATCAGGGCGTCCCCCTCCTTGATCTGCTGACCCGCCAGCTCCGTGTCCTGCGTCGCCCAGCGGCCCAGGATCGAGATGAACGGCGGCTCGTCCCACAGGACCTGCTCGACCGCGTCCGGCAGCGTCATGTGGCCGCCGGCCAGGGAGGCCTGGAAGCGGTGGTCGGTGAGGACCATCTTCAGGGTGTTCGCGATGAGGTTCGCCGTGGTCTCGTAGGCCGCGATCAGCACCAGCCGCAGATGCTGCTGCACCTCGTCGTCGGAGAGTCCGGCGGGGTGCTCCAGCAGCCAGCTGGTGAAGTCGGCGCCCGGCTCGACGTGCTTGCGCGCCACCAGCTTGCGCAGCGTCTCCTGGACGAACTCGTTGCTCGCGATCGCCGTCTCGGTGCCCTTGATCATGTCCCGGGCGGCGTTGACGAGCTGGGGGCTGTACGCCTCCGGCATTCCCAGCAACTGCGTCATCGCCATCATCGGCAGCTGCTCCGCGAACTCGTGCACCAGATCCGCCCGGCCCGAGGCGCAGAAGCGGTCGACGAGCTGGTTCGCGGACTGGGTGACGTGGCGGCGGATGCCCCGCTTGTCGAAGCGGGCGATGCTGTCGTTGACGGCGCCGCGCCAGCGCTCGTGCTGCTGGCCGTCGGCGAAGACGCAGATCGGCTGCCAGGTGGTGATCGGCGCGAGCGGGTGGGTGGGTGCCACGCGGCCCTCCCGCGCCTCGATCCACAGCCGGGAGTCGCGCGAGAAGCGCGAGGGGGTGCGCGCCACGTCGAGGGCCTCGCGGTAGCCGAGCACGATCCAGGCCGGGACGTCGTCGTGCAGCAGGACGGGCGCCACCTGGCCGTGCTTCTGGCGGAGCCGCTCGTACAGCCCCATCGGGTCGGCCTCGGCCTCCGGGCCGTACAGCCGGGTGATCCCGCCGGGGCCGGTCGCGTGGGCCGGGCACTGCGGGGGAGGCCCGGCCGGGGAGGGGATGCGGGGGCGTTCGGAAGGGAGGGTCACTGGTGCTCCGGGGAGGCGGTGGTGAGCGTGTAGAGGTAGCGCATGAGGGTGAGCAGGGTGTCGCGGCAGGAGGCGCGGTCGCGGGCGTCGCAGTCGACCATGGGCACCGACTCGTCGAGGTCCATGGCCGAGCGGAGCTGCTCCATCGGGTATCTGGGGGCCTGGGGGAAGCGGTTGACGCCGACGACGAACGGCACCCCCTTCTCCTCGAGGCGCCCGATCACGTCGTAACTGACGTCCATGCGGCGGGTGTCGAGGAGGACGACCGCACCCAGGGCGCCCTCGAACAGGCCGTTCCACAGGAACCAGAAGCGCTCCTGGCCGGGAGTGCCGAACAGATACAGAACCAGGTGCTCGTTGATGCTGATCCGGCCGAAGTCCATGGCCACGGTCGTCTCGGTCTTGTGCTCGATCCCGGCGATGTCGTCCACGCCGACACCGGCCTGGGTCATCGTCTCCTCGGTGGTCAGCGGCCGGATCTCGCTGACCGAGCCCACCAGGGTCGTCTTGCCGACCCCGAACCCGCCGACGATGACGACCTTGACGGCCGCGGTTGCCGAGGCCGGCAGGACGTCCTCGCTGCGCGGCCCCGCATAGGTCTCCAACCCGGGGGAGTCAGAGCTTCTGTAGTCCATTCATCACCGCCTCCAGAAGTTGAACGTCGGGAAGGGCCGCCGCCGGCACCGGCGGCCGGGCCTCCACGTGACGACCCGCCACCAGCTCCGTGAGCAGCAGGGTCAGCGTGCTGACCGGCAATTCCAGATAGGCCGATATCTCGGCGACGGAGAGCGGGTAGGCACACATCCGGACGATGGCGGCGTGCTCGGGCTGCAGCCCGGGGTCGGCCTCGGACCGGGACACGATCAGCGTCACCAGGTCGAGCTCCGTCTTCCGCTCCGCGCGGGGCTCGCCTCCGGTGAGGATGTAGAGCCGGTCCGGGCTGCCGGGCGCGGTCGGGGAGCCGGGTCCCTCCGTGCTCATGTCACCGACCCGCCGACCCGCGGGGGACTGGTGAGATGCGAACCGATGCGGGCCACCAGATCCCGCATCCGCATGCCCATCAGCTCGGCGTCCACGTCGTCGTCGGCCAGCACCGCGAGGAAGGCTCCGGCCCCGGCGGCCATCAGATAGAAGAATCCGCCGTCGACCTCGATCACGACCAGGCGCATCTGCCCGTCCCCGTGCGGGAATTCACCGGCGATCGCGGTGGACAGGCTCTGCAGTCCGGCACAGGCGGCGGCGAGGCGGTCGGCGGCGTCCGGGTCGGTGCCGTGCTGAGCCATGCGCAGGCCGTCCGAGGACAGCACGATCACGTGGCGGGTCTGCGGAACACTGGTTGCCAGGTCCTTGAGCATCCAGTCCATGTTGAACCGCGGCTGCGTCACTTGGCTACTCTTCCTTGTCTGACGGGATATCACTGTGCGGCCGGCCGGGATCCGGCTCCAGGGACTCCCCGTTGATGCCGCGGTTGAAGGCGGCCAGCCACATTCCGGG
>NZ_JBAMDC010000301.1:0-7997 GCF_036961605.1 Streptomyces sp. KLMMK | reverse complement strand
GCCGGGTTCGACGCCGAGCTCGTCGACGAGCAGCCGCCGTGCCTCGGCGTAGGCGGCGAGCGCGTCGACCTGGCGGCCGCAGCGGTAGAGGGCGAGGACCAGCTGGGCGCGCAGCCGCTCGCGCAGCGGGTGCTCGGCGGTGAGCGAGGTGAGCTCGGGGACCAGCTCGGCGTGGCGGCCGAGGGTGAGGGCGCAGTCGAAGAGCCCCTCCTGCGCGGCCAGGCGCGCTTCGGAGAGCCGGTCCTGCTGGCGCTCGCAGTAGGGGCCGGAGAGACCGGCGAGCGCGGCGCCGTGCCAGAGGTCCAGTGCGGCGGTGTACGAGGCGTGGGCGGTGGCGGTGTCACCGGCGGCGTGGGCGGCGGAGGCCTCGGCGAGGAGGCGCTCGAAGACGAGTGCGTCGACGCGCTCGGGTGCCACGCGCAGAGCGTAGCCGCCGGCGACGGAGACGAGGACGGTGGCGGGGGTGCGGGCGGCGCGCCCGGGTTCGAGGAGGGTGCGCAGGCGGGAGGCGTAGGTGCGGACGGTGCCCAGGGCCTGGGGCGGTGCGGTCTCGCCCCAGAGGGCGTCGATGAGCTCGTCGCTGGAGACGGTGGCGCCGCCGCGCAGCAGGAGGACGGCGAGCATGGCGCGCTGCTGGCGCGCGCCCAGGTCCACGTGGTGACCGTCCGCCAGCGCGCGCACCGGGCCGAGCAGCTGGAAATGGAGCCGGTCTGCGGACGGCTCCGTTGTGTCCCGCATCTTTCCCCCGACCGTGCCCTGCCGGCTCTGCCCGGCGACAGATGGTGACAGTACCTCAGCGCCCGGCACGGGAGCAGAGGACGGGTGAGGGGCCGTTGATCGTCCGTTGATGGCGCCGTTACATACTGCAGGCACAGTTGTTCCCTGCGCATCACAGCGCGCCTGACACAGGAGTTTTCGATATGACCGCTGAGGACCCCAAGAGCACCGAGCAGGCCGGGGCCCCCGCCGAGCAGCCCGTCACGCCGTCCGAGGAGGCGCTCGCGTCCGAGCTGGACAAGCCGGTCGAGCACGTGGAGGGCACCGCGCCGCAGAAGCCGGGCGGCAGCGGCCCGATCCGTCCGACCCACACGACGGGGGCGCAGTAGCCGCAAGGCCGGGAAGGCCGGGCCGGGTTCCGCCGTGCGAACGGCGGGACCCGGCCTCCCCTTTGCGGTGCCCCGGCCGTTAGGACTGAGCAAAGAACGTACCGGCGCCGCTCCACGGGCGGCCCGCGGGGAGCGACTACCGGACAGGCGTGCCCCGCGGTGTCCGGTCACCGCACGGCGGCCGTCCAGGCCCGTCACTCCCGTTCAGGGGGGCGGCTTGCGGTGCCGCTGAGCCGCCGGGGGACTGCGGCCGGCGCCCTTCGCACGACCGAATGTCGCTCTTGAACTTCCGCTCGTCCTCTCGGGATACTCGCCCATATCCCGTACTTGACATGGACGCGACGATCTCCCATCGGCCTGTCGTGCACCGTGTCCTCACCGATGCGCATCACCCACGCGTCACGCACACGGGTCGCGCACGTGCGTCACGCACGCGCATCGCACCCGCACGTCCTCCACGCCCGGGCACCACCGTGCCGCCGGGCACTCCCCCACAGGAGGTCACGAGTGAAACGTTCCCGCATCTCCACGCGCTGTACGGCCACCGCCGGCGCGGCGATGGTCGCCCTGACGGCCGCGGCCCTGACGCTCCCCGGCGCGCACGCGGACTCGCCGGCACCCCGTCAGCTCTCCTCGCCGCAGGCCGCCGAGCTGGCTCAGCGGATATCCGCCGACCTCGGCGCGGACTCGGCCGGCTCGTACTACGACGCCGGGACCGGCAGGCTCGTCGTCGGCGTCCTCGACCAGGAGGCGGCGGCCAGGGCAAGGGCCGCCGGCGCCGAACCGAGGACCGTGCGCCACTCGGCCGCCGAGCTCGCCTCGGCCCTGCGGACGCTCAAGGCGGAGGCGAGCGTACCGGGCACGGCCTGGTCGGTGGATCCCCGCTCCAACAAGGTCGTCGTCACCGCCGACAGCACGGTCACGGGCGCCCGGCAGGACCGGCTGGACAAAGCCGTCGCACAGCTCGGCGACAAGGTCGCGGTCAGGAGAACGTCAGGGAAGTTCCGTCCGCTCATCGCGGGCGGCGACGCGATCTGGGGCAGCGGCGTGCGCTGCTCGCTGGGCTTCAACGTCACCAAGGGCGGCAAGCCGTACTTCCTCACGGCCGGGCACTGCGGCAACGCCTCGCGGACCTGGTCCGCGACCCAGGGCGGCGCCCAGATCGGCGTGGTCGAGAGCTCGTCCTTCCCCGGCCACGACTACGCGCTCGTCCGCTACACGTCCACCATCGCCCACCCGAGCGCGGTGGACCTCTACAACGGCGGCACGCAGAACATCGGCAAGGCCGGGGAAGCCGTCGTCGGCGAGAAGGTGCAGCGCAGCGGCAGCACCACCCGGGTGCACGGCGGCGAGGTCACGGCCCTCGACGTGACCGTCAACTACGAGGAGGGGGCGGTCGAGGGCATGATCGGCACCTCGGTCTGCGCCGAACCGGGCGACAGCGGCGGCGCCCTCTTCGACGGTGCCACCGCCCTCGGCCTCACCTCGGGCGGCAGCGGCGACTGCTCCGGCGGCGGGGAGACGTTCTTCCAGCCCGTACCGGCGGCGCTGCAGGCGTACGGGGCGCAGCTGCCCTGAGGCACCGCTCCAGGACGCGGCTGTGACGCACTCCTCCGGGGAAACCCTGCACGGGTTCCCCCGGAGGTCTCCGGGCCGGGGTTGGGTCGCCCCGGCCCGGTCGGTCGTCGCACCCCGGGCCGGACCGGGTGGTCCGGACGGTCAGTTGACCCGGCCGTACCAGACGCTGCCGGACCAGATCTTCTCCAGCCGGACCTTCGCGCCGGGCTTGGGCGAGTGCCAGATCTTGTTGCTACCCGCGTAGATCCCGACGTGGTAGACGTTGCTTCCCGAGTGGAAGAAGACCAGGTCGCCCGCCTGGCGGGAGCCGGCGGAGATGTGCCGGGTCTTGTTGTACTGCGCGGCCGCGGTGCGCGGCAGGGTCTTGCCGGCCTTCTTGAACGAGTAGAGCGTGAGGCCCGAGCAGTCGAACCGGTTGGGGCCGGCGGCGCCGTACTGGTAGGGGGAGCCCTGCTTGGAGGCCGCGACCTTCAGGGCGGTGGCGCCCGGAGTGGCGGCACTCGCCTCGGCCGACATTCCGGGGAGGAGCATCGACGCGGTCACGGTGGCCGCGGTGACCACGGAAGCGGCACCGGCGCGGGACATGAGTGTGGATATGCCAGGGAACGCAGACATGCCAAAACCCTTCGTCATCCGCCTGCGAAAGATGACCTGTCGGGTTCGGGCTGTCGAAGTTGCCCGGCCACCTGAAATGGCTTCACCCCAAGGACCACTGCCATCGTGGTCCGCCGTGCTCGGGTCTCCCGCTCCTGCCGATCCATTCGTTTCTGCTCCGCACCCGGTACGGCGGCAGGACTCGGCGTCCGCCCGGGTCGCCCGCCTCGGTGACGGGATCTTGTTGTTCGATGCACGATCCTGCATCACGGGCCGCCGGAATTCGGAGCCGAAAGGTGCTTCTGTGAACTTCTTCACTTCACGGCGATCCCTGGAACCGGGGTGTTACCCGGCATCACGGGTAACCGGTAATCCCCTTTATCAAAAGGGAGTTGAAGAACTGATTCGAGTCACCCCGGCGATGCACGAAAGACGAGGTGGCGGGGGCCGCGGCAGGGCGGCGGTAGGGCGTCTTTGCGTCAGAAGGCCGTGCCGGCGGGCTCCGTGCGGTTCGCTTCGCGAGCCCGAGGGTAGCCCTACGGCATGCTCACCCTAGGGATCGAGGAGGAGTATCTTCTGCTCGACCCGGCCACCGCACTGCCGGTACCCCTGGCCGACGAGGTCCGGGCGGCGGTCGACCTGGAACCGGTCGTGAACGAGCGGGAGATTCAGGCGGAGCTGTTGCAGGCCCAGGTGGAAGTTGCCACTCCGGTCTGCTCCGATCTCGCCGAGGCCAGCCGCCACCTGCTGCGGCTGCGCCATGCGGTGAGCTCCGCCGCCAAGCGGTCCGGCTGCCGGATCGCCGCCTGCGGTACGGCGCCGTGCTCGGGCCCCGAGCCCATCCCGGTCACCGGCAACCCGCGCTATCTGGCGATGCGGATCCGTGCCGCCCAGCTCGTGGACGAGCAGTTCGTCCACGGGATGCACGTCCATGTCGCCATCCCCGACCGCGAGATGGGCGTCGCGGTCCTCAACCGGGTCCGGCCCTGGCTGCCCGTGCTGGTCGCCATGGCGGGCAACTCCCCGCTGTGGAACGGCATCGACACCGGCTTCTCCAGCTGGCGGACCGTGGTCTACAGCCGCTGGCCGGTCAGCGGCCCGCCCCCGTACTTCGACGGCCTCGCGGACTACGAGGCCCGCATCCAGGCGCTGTTGACGGCCGGGGCGATCGAGGACCGGGGCCAGCTGTACTGGCAGGCACGGCTGTCGGACCGCTATCCCACCATCGAGGTGCGCTGCCTGGACGTCCAGCTGCGCGCCGACGACGCCGTCATGTTCGCGGGCATCGTCCGCGGGCTGGTCGCCACCGCCATCCGCGACGAGAAGGCCGGGCGGCCCCCCACGCCCTGCCTGCCGGAGCTGCTGGCCGCGGCGAACTGGCACGCCGCCCGGCACGGTCTCGACGGGGTCCTCGTGGACCCCGCGGGCCGGCGCCACGGCGCGGACGAGGTCGTCCGCAGCCTCCTCGCCCACATAGGGCGGTCGCTGGAGGAGTCGGGCGACACCCGGCAGGTGAGCTCGCTGGTCAACCGCCTGCTGCGGCGGGGCACCGGAGCGGACCGGCAGCGCCGGGCGCTGGCCACGGACGGGCTCAAGGCGGTGACGGAGCTGATCTCGGAACCGTAGCGGCAGGTCAGAAGTGCGGGTCCCCCGCGACCCGCCCGCCCAGGGCCCGGCCCGTGTCCGGGAGGTGTCGCCACCGCCTCGTCAGCAGCAGGGCCGCCAGGCCCAGGTAGACGTAGGTCAGCACCTCCCGGGCGTACTCGCCCGGAAGCGCGAACTGCACCGCGAAGAGGACGAGGAGGACGGCGGCCTCCCACCGCACGAAGCGCAGGTCCAGCAGGACGACGACGGCCAGGACGGTCTGCGCGGCCGTCAGGGCCACCTCGTCGACCTGACGGGTCACCAGCGGCAGGGCCGCCCCTCCCCCGCCGAGCGCGTGGGCGAGGGGCAGGCAGCCCACCAGCAGCGTCCACTGGTTGACCTTGCTCGACAGCAGCGCGCCCAGCCCGTCGCCGACCCGCATGCGCCAGGCGAAGACCACGGCGACGATCAGCTCCGGGGCCTCGGAGGCGAGCGGGGCGAGCCACTGGACCAGGACGAAGCGGTCGATGCCGAGCGAGGCGCCCGCCTCCACCAGTCCGAGCGCGAACGGCTCGGCGCAGGCGAAGACCACGGCCGCGGCGCCCGCGAAGAGCACGGCCGTCACGGTGCGCCGCCCGGCCCGCGGCAGCAGGGCCAGCCGCGCCGGGACGCCGACGAGCTCCTCCAT
The DNA here is from genome assembly GCF_036961605.1 of Streptomyces sp. KLMMK. NCBI lineage: Bacteria > Bacillati > Actinomycetota > Actinomycetes > Kitasatosporales > Streptomycetaceae > Streptomyces > Streptomyces sp. KLMMK. The sequence continues at coordinate 2,447 of NZ_JBAMDC010000301.1, read as the reverse complement.
CCCGCCCGCGCCGCACTTGGCGATCCGGTAGAGGTAGTAGCCGTACCAGGGGACGAGCACCACCGGTACGTACCAGCCGATCTCGCGGCTGAGCGGCATCACGAAAGCGAAGACGGCGGCCACCGCGAGGAAGGCGACGTCGATGCGGCGGTGCGGCTCCAGCACGATCGCGCCCGGAGTCGCGCCGCGGCGGCGCAGCGCCAGGGCGGCGGCGAGCGCGACGAGCGGCCAGCCGACGCCCACCAGCAGCCGGTTCGCGCCCGTCATGTTGGCCGCCGCGTAGGCGGCGTAGGAGGGGTCGGATCCGGCCGCGTAGGCGAAGTAGAGGTCGACGGCGTACTCGGGCAGCACGGCGATGAAGGCCAGCAGGGCCAGGGCGAGCGCCCCGGCCATGTCCACGCGGGCCGTCTCCGCGGCCCACATCAGCAGGAGCGCCGAGCAGAGCACCCCCAGGCCGAAGACGGCCACGGCCGGGCCGGGCGGCAGTCCGGCACCGCTCAGCCGCGCCACGACCGCGGGTGCGGCCCCGGCACAGGCCGCGGCGATCCGTGCAGCGCTCGCGGCGGCGGAGGGCGGCGCCGGGGCCGGGGCCTCGGCCGGGGCCGAGACCGTTACCGCAGGCTCACCCATGGCCGCTCCTTCCGCGTCGCATCCGTTCCTGCCGATCTACCAGCAGGAACGAGCAGTCCGGGGCGGACGGTCCGGAGGTGACGGACGGTGACGCCCGTTCGGCCCAACCGCCCGGGAATGGTGGACAGATATTCAGAAATACGGACAGGCCGGCTGCAGTCCTGGCGGAGCCTCGCCCACGACGAGACCCTCGCCGCGCTGGAGGCGACGTCCTCGCCGACCCGGCCGTCGGCCCGCTCTACGCCGCGGGCGGCCGGGCCGCGCGGGTTCCGTGGGGCGGCCGGATGGGCAGGGTGCTCTACGGGCCCGGGGGGATGACCGAGGGGAGAGAGGTGCCCGTGGGACGCATCGCTCGTATTACCGGCCGGGACGTCGTCATCGTCGGCGGCGGGGTCGCCGGGACCAGCGTGCTGCTGCAGCTGGTCCGCGCGCTCGCCGATCGCCGGCCGCCCCTGCCCGTCGCCTCCGTCCGCGTCGTGGACCCCCACCCGGCCGGCTGGGGCCTGGCCTTCGGGGACGACGACCCGCTGCTGCTGTGCAACACCGCGGCCGAGCTGAACTCGCTCCTCGCGGACCGGCCCGGCGACTTCGTCGAGCACCTGCGCGAACACGGCTGGACGGGCACCGCGAAGGACTGCGTCCCCCGCGCCCGGATGGCCGAGTACTGCGCCGACCGCTCCGCCGGGGCCCGCGAGCAGGCCGCGCGGACCGGCGTCGCCGTCGGGCACGTACGGGCGAGCGCGCGGAGCATCGGCGCCGGCGGCCCGGACGGCCACCGGGTGCGCCTCTCGACCGGCGAGGAGCTGCGCGCCGACGACGTCGTCGTCTGCACCGGCGTCCACCGCCCCCGCGTCCCGGACGGCTTCGCCGCCTTCGTCGGCCACCCCCGCTACCTCGACAGCCCCTATCCCGCGGCCCGGATCCGGGAGGGCCTGCGCCCGGGCTCGCGGGTGCTCGTCCTCGGCAGCCACCAGTCGGCGGCGGACGCGGCGCTGCTGCTGTGCCGCGACGGCCACCGCACCACCCTGACCTCGCCGTCGGGCCGGCTGCCCGCCGTCCGCGAGTCCCTGGCCGCGCCGCTGCACCCGTACCCGCCGCTGGAGCGCATCTCCCGTCTCGACCCCGCGGACCCCTGCCTGGAGGACCGGCTGGTGCGGTGCGTGGTGGAGGCGATCCGGCTGCACGACCGCCGTCCCCTGCGCCACCAGGTCTCCCTCGCCTGCGATCCGGTGCAGCGGCTGCGCGAGGAGACCGCCCTCGTCGAAGCGGGCGCGTGCGCGTGGCCGGACGTCATGGTGCCCCTGATCGAGCAGCTCATCGCGCTGGCTCCCGCCCTGTCCCCGGGCCGCCTGCGGGAACTGGCGGCGGAGTTCGCCTGGATGACCGGGCGGTACGCGACCGCGCTCTCCCACGTCAACGCCCGGCGGCTGCTCGCGCACTTCGACTCCGGGGCGCTGCGCATGGTCCGCCCCTACCCGCGGTCCGTCTCCTTCGAGGGCGGCACGTGGCGGGTGGAGCGCTCGGGCGCGGCGCCGGAGCGCTTCGACTACGTCGTCAACGCGACCGGCTTCGGCCCGCCCCTGCTGCACTGGGACCGGGAGAGGGCCGCCCTCCACGTGGACGGGGCGCCCGACGGGGGCACGGCCGTCAGCCGTCTGGAGGCGGACCTGCGGGTACGGAGCGGGCCGGAGGCGCCGCCGGAGCACGTGTGGGTGGTCGGGGTCGGTACGCACGTCCGCATCCCGTTCGCGAACCACCTGCGCAATGTGGTCCGCCAGGCCAGCCAGGTCGCGGACCGGCTCGCGCAGGGCGAGCCC
>NZ_JBAMDC010000300.1:0-7999 GCF_036961605.1 Streptomyces sp. KLMMK | reverse complement strand
TGCGGGGGCGCGGTGCCGGACTACCTGGATTCCGTCTACCTGGATTCCGTCCCAGCGGTGGTGCAGAGCGTGTCGGAGGCCGGGCGCCGTCCGGTCGTGAGGAACGTGGTCACGGCACGGTCGGCACAGGCGCCGGCCCGCTTGTCGTCCTCCCCCGCACGAGTGGCGTTGCCGAGGTAGACGCCGTGGCCTCCCGCGTCGACACTGACCAGCCGGGCGCGCTCGCCGAAGGCCTCGCGCATCTTCAGGGCCCCGCGGTGCGGCGTGGCGGGGTCGCGCAGGCTCTGCACCATCAGGACGTTGGACGGCCCGTCGGACGTGATGCGGGTGGGCTTGTCGGCGGGCCTGTCCTTCCAGAACGCGCACGGCGTCACGCTGACGGGCATTCCTGCGGTGAGGGGGTGCCGGATGCGGTCGGCGCGGACGTCACGCGCGTACTCCGGGACCGAGCGCGGCCAGCGCACGTCGTTGCAGACGACCGCCATGTTCACCGTCGCATCGGCCGACGGGACGGAGGGGAGGTCGTACGGGACCGGCTTGTCGCCCGCGTCCCGGGCCGTGACGACCAGCGCGGCGAACTGCTCGAAGCCCGCGTCGGAGTACAGCGCCTGCTGCATCACCATGCGCAGGCGGTTCCCCGTGAGCTGCCCCTTGCCGTCCGCCGACCGCTCGGGAACCCCGTCGAGCCGCTTCGCGAGGGAGAGGAACAGCGGTCGCACGTCCTCGGCCCGCCCGGCGACCCGGTGCTGCGCGTCCCGCTCGGGCGCGGCGGCCCAGCGGGCGAAGTCGGGGAAGCGGTCGTCCGCGGCCGCCGACATGTTCGCCAGCCACCCGCGCGCGACCCGGCTCGGGTCCGGGTCGCCGCTGCTGTCCAGCACCCAGCGGTCCGTGCGCTCCGGGTACTTCTGCGCGTAGACCGCCCCGACGTACGTGCCGTACGAGGTCGCCCACGCCGACAGCTTCTCCTCGCCGAGCGCGCGGCGGAGGCTCTCCATGTCGCGCACCTCGTTGGCGGTGGTCAGCGACCGCATGACCTCGCCGCCGTTGCGGGCGCATGCTTCGGCGATGCGGCGGCTGCGCGCGACGCTGTCGCTGATGTCCCCGTCAGTCCCCGGCCAGGAACGCAGGTGGGCGGGCTCCAGATCGTCCGCCCCGAGCTTGCAGTCGGCCCGCGTGCTGTCCCCGACGCCGCGCGGGTCGAAGCTCACGAGGTCGTACGTTCCACCGGTCTCCTTGCGCAGGGCCTCACCCTTCCTGGCCAGTCTGTCGACCCCCGAGCTCCCGGGCCCGCCCGGTATGACCAGCAGCGTCCCCCGCCGGGCCGTGGGCTTGTCGCTGCGGATCCGGGACACGGCGATGCCGACAGTGCGGCCCTCCGGCTTGCCGTAGTCGAGGGGGACGGCGAGGGTGGCGCACTCCGCGCCGTCGGGCATGCCGTCGTGCGTGCCGTCGCGGCCGGCCTGACAGTCGTGCCAGTCGAGGCCGGAGGCGGTGGGTCCGGTGGTTCCGGCCTTCGGGGTGCCGGGCCCGGCGGCGGGCGAGGCCGTCGCCGGGGAGGCGGCGACGGCGGTGGCCACAGTCGCCGTGGCGAGGGCGAACAGGAGAGTCCTGCGCTTGGTGGAGACCTGCGAGGTCGTAAGTGCCATGCGGGACATGCTTGTTGATCAGGACCGGCAGGACCATCAGGGAAGCCACCCATGCGTGGTGGGGGTAGCCCTCGGGTCCGTATCAGGGTGAGCCCATAATCATCGGGAATCATCGGCTCCGGAGAGGAGAAACCGGTACGTGAGAGAGGCAGGTCCGAGGGTGTCGCTGTGCGCGGAGATGGACGAGGCGTGGCAGAAGAGCGAGGTGCTCCAGCACGTCGACGTGCTGGCGGGCTTCCTGGCCTCCCGGTATCCCGGTGGTGGTGACGGAGACGGTGACACGTGCCGCGGCGGTGACGCGCGCGAGGGCGCCGACGGCGGGGACGAGAGCGCGGCTGCGGCACGCCGGAGGGTGGCCGACACAGCGGCGTCCGCACGGCGCGCGCTGGAGGACGGCGACCTCGACGAGGCCCGGCGCCTGGTGGACGATCTCGCATACGAAGCGGAGGCCTGGGCCGGCCACCCCCACTTCCCGCCCGCCCCGAGCCACTACGAGGCCGACGCCCGGGTCCACGACTACGCGAAGGACCTGGCGCGGGGCTTCCTGTCGTCGAAGCACCGGGACGACCTGGCGACGATCCGCCTCTCCCTCACGGTCTGCCGGTCGCGCATCATCCGGCTCTGCCACCTGACCGCCCGTGACCGCCAGGACTTCCACTACGTCTGCGGCCGCATCTCGATGAGCCTCGATCTGGGCCACGTGGAGACGGCGCGCCGGGAGCTGGCCCGGCTGAGGGAGATCGACGACCGGTACCGGGGAATGCCGTGCCCGGCGGCGTGACCGGGCCGGCGGCGTGACCGGGCCGGCGGTCTGACCCGGCCCGGCGAACCCGCCTGCGCGTCGTCGTCCGAAAGTCGCCTGCGCATTTTCGTCCACCACATTGATGCCGGTGCGCATCAGCGTTTGCATGGCTCTGCCCGGAACGACTCCGGCCGCCGGAGAAGTCCGGCCAGAGACCTCGCAGAGGGGGGACCGTGCGGAGACGCGACTTACGTACGGCACGATCAGGAAGAGACAGACCACGACACGGCATGTACGGTGCGGCGGCGCTGATGAGCACCGCCGCACTCGTCGTTTCCGCGGTACCGGCCGAGGCGACGGCAACGGCACCGAGGGGGCCGGGCGACGTCGCGCAGGACCAGCGCATGGCCGCGCCCGCCTGGGTGATCGGCATCCGGGAGCCCGCCCCGGCATCGAAGAACGCCGCCGACGCGGCGCTGCGATACCTGGCCGACCAGCAGAACCGCTACCGGATCGCCCGCCCCGACCGGGACCTCAAGCCCTTGCAGACCGTCGCCGCCGGCGGCTCGGAGACCGTGCGTCTCCAGCAGAAGCACCGCGGGGTGGACGTCCTGGGAGGGCAGTACGTCGTCCGGATGGACGCGACGGGCGCGAAGAGCGGTGGCAAACGGTTCGTCACGGGCACGTCCGGCCGGTACTTCACCGGGCTGACCGTCCCGGCCGAGCCCGGCATCGACGCGGCCCTGGCCGTCGAACTGGCCGTCGACGCCGTGACGCTGCGGCTCGGGCCCGTCCGCCCGTCCCGCGACGACCAGGGCGGCGGCCAGGAGGACGGCCGGGAAGGCCCCGGGGGCGGCGGGGCAGGGCAGCCGGTCACCGGCACGGCCCAGGGCCTGGTCGTGCTGCCGCGGGGTACGGGGGTGCTCACCCACCACGTGACGGTCCGCGGCACCGACCCGGCCACCGGGTCTCCGGTGCTGCGCGAGGTGTACATCGAGGCGCAGACCGGCCACCCGGTCCTCCAGTACAGCGGGATCAAGACATTCAGGACGCCCGGCCGTTCCGCGGTCCCCGGGGCAGGTTCCAAGACCGCCGGAGCGGGCTCCGAGGCCGCCGGATCCACGGCCCCTGAGCGCCACGCCGAGGACAGCCGCAGCCGGGGCACGGCTGCCGTCCGGGACGGCGGGACGAAGGGCTCCGGCGTCCGGCTGGACGGCACGAAGGTCGAACTGCACCTGACCCGGGACGAGGAAAGCAACGCGTACGTGATGCGCGACCGCTCCCGCGCCCGGCCCGGCGACGGCAGCGGCGGCGGCAGCAGCAGCCGCAGCGACGACGCGAACCTCGTTTCCACCTGGGACGCGCGCGGCCGGAGCCACGGCGAAGTGTGGCGCACATGGCCGGCCGACCTCAAGGAGTTCTCCTCCCCCACGGCCGACTTCGGCGACGAGGCCACCGGGATCGGCGCGGTGGACGCGCACTGGGCCGCGGGCCGGGTCCACGACTACTTCAAGGACGTCCACGGCAGGAACGGGCTGGACGGCCGCGGCACGGCCGTGAACTCCCTCGTGGGCCTGGGGGTCTCCTACGCGGACGTCTTCTGGGACGGCCAGAAGGTGATCTACGGGCGCGGCAACGACGAATACCGGCCCTTCTCGGCCGCCCTCGACGTCGTCGGGCGCGAACTGACGCACGGCGTCGTCGAGAGCACCGCGAACCTCGTGCCCGCGGGTCAGTCCGGCGCGCTGGGAGAGGCCCTCGCCGACTACTTCGGCAACGCCGTCGAGACCGACGCGCGCGGCACCGCCATGGACAGCCCCGACGCCGGTCTGCTCGGCGAGACGCTGTGCCGGCAGAAGGAACCCCGCGCCTGTGCCGCACGTGACCTGAACGACGGGCGGACCACGTCCAAGTCCTTCGCCGGCGTGGGCATCGGCACCGACAGCGGCGGCATCCACCTCAACTCCACGATCTTCTCCGGCGCCCTGTGGGACATCCGCGAGGACATCGACCGCACGCTCGCCGACAGGATCGTCCACAACGCGCTCACCCGGTACATGAGCCCGCTCGACGGCTTCACCGAGGGCCGGGCCGCCGTCCTCGCCGCCGCCCGCGACCTCGAGGTCACCGACAGGGAGTACAAGGCGGTCGAGCGCGCCTTCAACGCCCACGGCATCGCCCCCGGCTGGGAGCTCGCGCTCGGGGTGGACTCCGACCAGTTGCTCGGCCGGGTCAACACCGACGACCGGACCAGCGCCGGGGCGGGCGGCGGCTGGTGGACGGCCTCCACGTCCAACGACGACGGCTCCGAGCCCTACTCCGTCTGGGCCGGACGCCTCGACGGGACCGGCGAGAAGAAGCTCATCAGCCCCAACGACGGCCGCTACCACGTCGACCCGGTCACCGACGGCAAGACGGTGGTGTGGCAGGCGCGCCGGGGACGGGCCACGGAGATCCTCGCCCGCCCGCTCGCGGGAGGCCCCGTCACGAAGCTGTTCTCCAACGCGCTCGCCATCACCTCGCTGCACGTGGAGGGGAAGGTCGTCACCTTCCAGGTCCACCGTCGCCGTGCCGGTTCCCGGGTGGTGTACCTGCGGCTGGGCGAGAACACCCCGACGTACGTGGACCCGGGCTCCACGGAGCGCCTGGCGAGCACCGGCGATCCGTCCCTCAGCCACGGCAGGATCGCCTTCACCTCCTGGCACCGCGCGGATGACGGTGTCTGGAGGTACGACACGGAGGTCCTGGACGTCGCCACCGGCAAGAGGACCGTGATGAAGCAGATCGGGACCCCCGCCTACCTCACGGGGACCGCCGTCACCGGCAAGCACGTCTTCTGGCTGGCCGTGGCCGAAGACGACCACACCACCACCGCCGTGCGCCGGTCGGACCTGGACGGCACGGGCACCATCGACATCAGCCCCGGCACGGGCAAGGACGCCCTGCACGGGACCGGTCTGACGGCCTCCGACGAAGCGGTGACGGTCTCCGTCCGCGCGCCGGACCCGCAGGCACCGGACCCGCAACTCCGTTACGAAGCGCTGGACAAGCTCTGGCAGCTCTCCCCGGACGGGTCGCGACGGGAACGGGTCTCCTGCAACCGGGGTGAACAGCTCTCGCACGCCTCGGCAGACGGCCGGCAAGTGATCTGGGTCGACGCCACGACCGGCCGCACCGACCTCGTCACCCGCACCCGCCCGGCCGGCACCTGTGGCTGACCCGGTCGTCTGCGGAGCCGCGGCCGATCGGCACGACGTGACCATGACCAAGGAAAGAGACGAGGGGATGAGCGTGGACAGACCTTTGACGTACCTCAGAGCGAAGGCGGCGGCAGCGCGCGGCCGGATCGCCGCCGCGGTCGGAGCGATCGCACTGATCACGACTGCACTCACCGGCACCGCGGCCGGTACGGCCACCGCCGCGGCGACCGGTGACTGGCGGCCGTCGGGCAAGTGGGCCTGCTCCGGCGCTCCGGTTCCGGACGGCTGGGTCATCACCGGCTACGACCGTTCCGGCTGCAACGGCAGCGGGTCCTGGTACCAGCAGCCGGTGAAGGACGGCATCTGGACGTGCTCCGGCTCGCCGGTCGTGGCCGGTTACGTCATCACCCGGTACGACCGCGGCGGCTGCAGCGGCATCGGGGCCTGGTACCACGAGCTGGCCCGCGACAAGCGCTGGACCTGCGCGGGCTCCCCCGTCCCGCCCGGCTACGTCATCACGAACTACCTGCGTGACGGCTGCAACGGCATCGGGGCCTGGTACCACGAGCTCGCGCGCGACAAGCGCTGGACCTGCGGCGGTTCTCCCATCCCGCCCGGCTATGTCACGACCAACTACCTGCGTACCGGCTGCAACGGTGTGGGCGCCTGGTACCACGAGCTTGTCCGCCACGGCATCTGGACCTGCGCCGGCTCCCCGATCCCGCCGGGATACCGCAGCACCACGTACATGAGCACCGGCTGCGGCGGCGTCGGCGCCTGGTACACCGTGCGCGCCTGACGCGCCTCAACGGGACCTTGCGTTCCCTCGGTCTCTGCAGGGAACCGCCGCCGGGCGCGGCCCGGCGGCGAGTTCTGCATCACCCACACGGGGGAATTCGCCGGATCCATCATCCGATGATCCGACTGTCCGCTTGCATGGGCGCGTCGCAGACCCGCAGCGCCGCGCCCACCAGGAGAGCCGCTTGGACCGCCGCACCTTTCACAGCCGACTGATGTCCCTGGGCAGCCTCGCAGCAGCCGGAACGCTGCTCGGGGTGCCGGGCACCGCGACCGCGGGGCCGCGGGGCGGGGGCACCCGCTCCCCGCTGGCGGGCCCGTCCCGGCGGACGCTGGTGGAGTACGAACTGCCGCCCGCCGAGGAGACGCACGAGATCGTCAAAGTCCCGGACCGGCCGATGGTGCTCGTGTCCCAGATGTCCAACAGCCGGCTGGTGAAGCTCGCGCTGGACCCCCGTACCGAGCAGGTGACGGCCGCCGAGGCGTTCCCGCTCGGCTCCCCCGACGCGATGCTGCACGGGCTGGCGGTGTCCGCGCGCCACCCCGGACGGATCTGGGCCACGCACGAGGGCGCCGACCGGCTGCTGCTGGTGGATCCGCGGGCGGACTCCCCCGGCGCCGCCCCGCGCATCGAACGGGAGATCGTGGTTCCGGGCGGCGGCCGGGGGCCGCACTACGTCAACGAATACGGGGACACCCTGTGGGTGACCCTGAAGGGGAGCGACCAGGTCCTGGCCCTGGACCATACGCGTCCCGGACGCCACCGCCTCTTCGACGCGAAGCCTCACCCCATCTTCGCCGCGCAGCACCCGGGCAGCGGTGACTTCTACGTCAGCCAGGACGGTGCGAGCTCCCTACTGCGCATCGACCCGCGCACCGGACACACCGCGCAGATCCCCGTCCCGGTGGAGCAGGGCAGCACCCCGGTCGGGCTGATCAGCGGCCCCGGCGGGCTCTGGGTGGTGCTCCTCGGCACCGCGAAGGCGGGGACCGGCACGTTCGGCCGGATCGACGCGGACGGGCGGATCGTCTGGCACCGGCTGAGCGGCCCGGTGGGCCGGTCGGCATGGCTGCTGCACCTCGCGTTCGACCCACGCGGTACGGCGCGCGGGCCGGGGCTGTGGCTGCTGGCGTCGTCGATCGTCTCCGAGCAGGCACGCGACCTCATCATCCGGGTACGGTTCGACCCGTCCTGGACCCGCATCACCGGGGAGGAGTACGCGGCACTGCCGACGCAGTCGTGCAAGGCGCACCGTCTGCTGCCGCTGGAGCACAGCGTGCTCGCCACCGAGCTGACCAGCGCCAGGGTGGCCCAGCTCATCAGCGCCCGGGAGTAGCGGCCGCGCCGCCACGAGGCCGGAGGGCGCCTACGGGCGCCCCCCGCACGCACGGACGTGGCAGGTGACCGCCTGCTGTGCGTGTCACCTGCCTGGACGCGCCCCGCCTGCGCGGCCCCGCGCCCGATGCCACGCTGAGTCGCGTGTCATCTCGCAGGCCGGAGGAGTGCGTGCCGTGGACATATCCAGTGCCGACCCCGACATAGCCCGACCGCGGACGCGCCACGGGAGCCGCTGGCCGCGCGTACTGATCGCCCTGGGCGTCGCTGCGGCGCT
>NZ_JBAMDC010000030.1:0-42548 GCF_036961605.1 Streptomyces sp. KLMMK | reverse complement strand
CGGCCCCGCTGAACGGCGTCGGCTCCGCGAGCAGACCCTTCCACGGCGCCCACCAGGCCGGGATCGCCGATCCCGCGCAGACGTGCGGCCACATGGCCGCCTTCGACCTCGCGCCGGGCGCCGACCGCAAGGCCGCGGCCGCGCTGCTGCGGCGGTGGTCGGCGACCGCTGCCGACCTCATGGCCGGGCGGACTCCCAAGGGCGACGACTCCGGGGTCGCGCTCGACGCGGGCCCCTGCTCGCTGACCGTCACCTTCGGCTTCGGCCGGACGTTCTTCGACCGGACCGGGCTCGCCGCGAAGCGGCCCGCCGCCCTGGAGCCGCTGCCCGCCTTCACCGCCGACGCGCTCGACCCCAAGCGCAGCGAAGGCGACCTGTGGGTGCAGATCGGCGCCGACGACGCGCTCGTCGCCTTCCACGCGCTGCGGCTGCTCCAGCAGCAGGCCGGGAGCGCGGCGCGGCTGCGCTGGCAGATGAACGGCTTCAACCGGACGCCGGGGGCCACGGCGCAGCCGATGACCGCCCGGAACCTGATGGGCCAGGTCGACGGCACCAACAACCCCAAGCCGTCGGACCCCCGCTTCGCGGGCCACGTCTACGTGCCGGAGGACCGCGGCGGCGCGGACGCCTGGATGGCGGGCGGCTCGTACGCGGTGGTGCGGCGCATCCGCATGCTCCTCGACAGCTGGGACAACCTCTCCCTGGAGCGCCAGGAGAAGGTGATCGGCCGCCGCAAGTCGGACGGGGCACCGCTGTCCGGCGGCACGGAGACGACGCCCGTGGACCTCAACAAGTTCCGCGAGGACGGGTCGCTGGCGATCGCGGGCGATGCGCACATCCGCGTCGCGTCGCCGGCGTCCAACCGGGGCGCGACGATGCTGCGGCGGGCGTTCTCCTACCATGACGGCTTCCTCGATGACGGGGCTCCGGATGCGGGCCTGCTGTTCGTCGCCTGGCAGGCGGACCCGCTGAAGGGTTTCGTGCCGGTGCAGCGGAAGCTGGACCGCGGTGACGGCCTCTCCCGCTTCCTGCGGCACGAGTCGAGCGGCCTCTACGCGGTGCCGGGCGGCTGTGCGCCGGGCGAGTACGTGGGGCAGCGGCTGCTGGAAGGCTAGGGGCCGGAAGACTGAGGGCCGCGGGGCCCGGCCGCGCTCCTCGCCGGAGGGGACGGACCGGGCCGGCGCTCAGCGCGCGGGGCCCGCCACAGGGGCGCTCGGTATCGTGGCGAGCCCCCAGACGATCGAGGAGCCAGCGTGATGTCGGCCAGCCGCTACACCTATCTCGGCCCCGAGGGCACGTTCACCGAGGCCGCGCTGCGGACGCTGCCGGAGGCGGCGACGCGGGAGCTGGTGCCGATGGTGTCCGTGCCGGCGGCGCTGGACGCCGTGCGGAACGGCGAGGCGGCGGCCGCGCTCGTGCCCATCGAGAACTCGGTGGAGGGCGGCGTCACCGCGACGCTCGACCAGCTCGCCACCGGCGCCCCGCTGATGATCTATCGCGAGGTGCTGCTGCAGATCACCTTCGCGCTGCTCGTGCGCCCGGGGACCGGGCTGGCGGACATCAAGACGGTGACCGGCCACCCCGTGGCGCAGCCGCAGGTGCGCAAGTGGCTCGCCGCGCATCTGCCGGACGCGCTCTGGGAGTCGGCGGCCTCCAACGCGGACGGTGCGCGCCTGGTGCAGGAGGGGCGCTTCGACGCCGCCTTCGCCGGGGAGTTCGCGGCGGCCACGTACGGGCTGGAGCCGCTGGTCACCGACATCCACGACGCGCAGAACGCGCAGACCCGGTTCGTGCTCGTGGGCCGCCCGGCGCGGCCCGCGGCGCGGACGGGCGCGGACAAGACCTCCGTCGTGGTGTGGCTGCGCGACGACCACCCCGGCGCCCTGCTGGAGCTGCTGCAGGAGTTCGCGACGCGCGGGGTGAACCTGATGCTCATCCAGTCCCGCCCGACGGGCGAGGGCATCGGCAACTACTGCTTCGCGATCGACGCGGAGGGGCACATCACCGACCGGCGCGTGGGCGAGGCGCTGATGGGGCTGAAGCGGATCTGCCCGCAGGTGCGCTTCCTCGGCTCGTATCCCCGGGCGGGCGTGGATCCGGCGGAGGTGGGCCCGGCGCGCTACGGCACGTCGGACGAGGAGTTCGTGACGGCGGCGGACTGGCTGGTGCGCTGCCAGGACGGCCGGGCCTGAGCCGGCCGCACCCGGGCCGGCCGCGCGTAAGCGGGAGTCGTTGGTGTCCACGTCTCGACGGTAGCCGTCGGCGCGGACATCCCCAGAGTTATCCACAGGGGGTTCTCGACCTGGGGATAAGTCGACAGATCGAGGCTCCTGCACCGCTCCGGGAATCGGTCAAGGTCGACAAATCGCTCTAGCCATTGGACCGTCATCCACAGCACCTAGGTTCGCCCGATCGGGCTGCCCGCAGCACACTCGTCAGCGGAATGTCTGCGAATAACCCTTTGGAGCGAGGCAATACCACCCGAATGAGTGGCCAAGCGAGGTTTGACCAAGGAATACACGGCGCAGGACAGAAGCGGACGGAACGTTCGATTCCGGCGTCCACAGATTTCACGCACAGCCTGTGGACAAAGAAAGCGGAGGGGCGCCTTCCTGTGGACAAGGAGCGGCCCAACTCCCGCCGTCCGCAAGCGGATCGGCCGCTCGGGCCACCGCTATGCCCCCTTTTCGGCAAAAGCGCGGCCATTCCCCGGCCGTCCGCTCCGACGACTTTTCAGCACCTTCCCGATCACCCGCGGCTCTGATTATTCACAGCCTTTTCCAAGTGTCCAAAATGGGGCAAAACACCACCAAGAGGAATATGCCGTCGAGTGATCGCGTCCGCAACGGTAGCCTGGAGGGGTGATTGACCTTCGCCTGCTTCGTGAGGACCCCGACCGTGTGCGCGCCTCCCAGCGCGCCCGTGGAGAGGATGTCGACGTCGTCGACGCACTGCTCTCCGCCGACGAACGGCGCAGGTCGTCCAGCGTCCGCTTCGACGAACTCCGCTCCGAGCAGAAGGCGCTCGGCAAGCTCATCCCCAAGGCCGCCGGCGACGAGAAGGCCGCGCTGCTGAAGAAGGCCGGCGAGCTGTCCGCCGCCGTCAAGGCCGCCGACGCCGAGCAGGACGAGGCCGCCGCCGAGGCGCAGCGCCTGCTGCTGCAGATCGGCAATCTGGTCCACCCCGACGTGCCGCGCGGCGGCGAGGACGACTTCGTCGTCCTGGACACCGTCGGCGCCCCGCGCGACTTCGCCGCCGAGGGCTTCGAACCCAAGGACCACCTGGAGCTCGGCCAGCTGCTCGGCGCGATCGACGTCGAGCGCGGTGCCAAGGTCTCCGGCTCGCGCTTCTACTACCTGACGGGCGTCGGCGCCCTGCTGGAGCTCGCGCTCGTCAACGCCGCCATCGCCCAGGCCACGGCGGCCGGCTTCACCCCGATGCTGACGCCCGCCCTGGTCAAGCCGCGCGCCATGGAGGGCACGGGCTTCCTCGGCCAGGCCGCGCAGGACGTCTACCACCTGGAGAAGGACGACTTCTACCTGGTGGGCACGTCCGAGGTGCCGCTCGCGGCGTACCACATGGACGAGATCGTCGAGGCCTCGCAGCTCCCGCTGCGCTACGCCGGCTTCTCGCCGTGCTTCCGCCGCGAGGCCGGCACGTACGGCAAGGACACCCGCGGCATCTTCCGCGTCCACCAGTTCGACAAGGTCGAGATGTTCTCGTACGTCGCGCCGGAGGACGCCGAGGCCGAGCACGCGCGCCTGCTGGAGTGGGAGAAGCAGTGGCTGAACAGCCTCGAGCTGCCCTACCAGGTGATCGACGTCGCCACGGGTGACCTGGGCGCGTCCGCCTCGCGCAAGTTCGACTGCGAGGCGTGGATCCCGACCCAGGGCAAGTACCGCGAGCTGACCTCGACTTCCAACTGCAACGAGTTCCAGTCGCGGCGGCTGTCCATCCGCCTGCGCGACGGCAAGGCCGTCAAGCCGCTGGCCACCCTCAACGGCACGCTGTGCGCGGTGCCGCGCACGATCGTGGCGCTGCTGGAGAACCACCAGCAGGCCGACGGCTCGGTGCGCGTGCCCGAGGTGCTCCGTCCGTACCTGGGCGGGCGCGAGGTGCTGGAGCCCGTCGCCAAGTGAGTGACGGCCCCGCCTCCCCGCTGCCCTACCGTCTCGTCGCAACCGACCTCGACGGCACCCTGCTGCGCTCCGACGAGACCGTCTCGGAGCGCACCCGGTCCGCCCTGAAGCTGGCCACGGAGGCGGGTGCCGCGCACATCGTCGTGACCGGCCGGGCCGTCCCGTGGACGCGCCACATCCTTCAGGAGCTGGACTACCAGGGCCTGGCGGTGTGTGGGCAGGGCGCGCAGGTCTACCACGCGGGCGAGCACCGGCTGCTGACGTCGGTGACGCTGGACCGGCGGCTCGCCGGTCTGGCCATCGCCAAGATCGAGGCCGAGACCGGCCCGCTGCACCTCGCCGCGGGCCGCGACGGCCTCGACGGCGAGGTGCTCGTCACCCCCGGCTACCGCATCCAGGAAGGCCCCCTGCCGGCCGTCCCGGCCCACGACCGGGACGAGCTCCTGGCCGAGCCGCTCAACAAGCTCTACCTGCAGCACCCGGAGCTCGGCGACGACGCCCTGGCCGAGGCCGCGCGGGCGGCGGCGGGCGACCTGGTCGGCGTGACGATGGCGGGCGCGGGCATCGTCGAGCTGCTGCCGCTGGGGCTGAGCAAGGCCACCGGTCTGTCCCTGGCCGCGCGCCGGCTCGGGATGAAGCCTGCCGACACGATCGCCTTCGGCGACATGCCCAACGACATACCGATGTTCGGCTGGGCGGCCCACGGCGTGGCCATGGCCAACGCCCATCCGGAGCTGCGGGCCGTCGCCGACGAGGTCACCGGGTCGAACGAGGACGACGGGATCGCTACGGTCCTGGAGCGTCTCTTCGGCTGACCGGGCCCGGCCTGACGGCCGCGGCCGCCCGGCGCAGGGCTTCGGGCACGCGCGCGAAGTCCCATGCCGGGCGGCCGTGCGTGAACTGCCGGAAGCCCAGCCCGATGGCTGCGGCTATCGCGTGCCCCACGTCGGTGAAAGTGCCGCCCGTGGCCGGCGGGATGCCGAAGAAGAGCACCACTCCGGCGAGGTAGAGCCACCGCCACGGCCGCGGCATCCGGTAGGTGAGGATCCCGGCGGAGGCCGCGAGCCCGTACGAGACGCCTATGTCGACGACTCTCCTCATCGACCGCGGCAGCGAGTGGTCCTCTATCGACATCAGCACGATCTCCTGGCTGATGAGCGTCGCCGCGATGTGCGCGAAGCCGACGGTGAAGAGCCACCGGGCGGTGCCGGTCCAGCGCTCCACGTTCGCGTGCAGCGCCTCGAAGAGCGCGGCGTAGAGCAGGAACGACGAGGGGTTCTCGATCCAGAACCCGCTGATCAGCAGCGACTGCCACGGGTGCTCGGTGAGCTGCTGGATGTTGCTGCTGGTGCGGTGCAGCAGGAACGTCTCCAGGTCCTGGCTCGCAGCGGCGATGACGAGGCTGGTGATGCCGATGACGAGCAGCCATATGTGCGTCCCCGGCGAGGAGCGGATCCAGGAACGGATCCCGGAGCGGGCCAGGGAAGCGGCGCGGGCGGCGACGGCCGGCCACCGGCCGGGCGTGCCGGAGCCGCGGCGCCCTTTCCGTCCACGCACCTTTCGACGGTAGCCGTCCGGCACCCTGGGCGCCTCGTGCGCGCAGTTGTAGGATGACTGGGCAATCGGGTGAATCATGTGCGGCCGAGGCCGGGACCGGAGGACGAATGGCACTGCGGGCAGCGGGACGGCAGTCCCTCGTGGACACCGTCGTGGATCAGTTGCGCGCCCAGGTCGCGGCCGGCGAGTGGAAGATCGGCAGCCGCATCCCGACCGAGCACGCGCTCGCCGAGCAGCTCCAGGTCGGCCGCAACACGGTCCGCGAGGCCGTCCGCGTCCTCGTGCACGCCGGAATGCTGCGCTCGCGGCAGGGCGAAGGCACGTTCGTGGTCTCCATGGCCGACCCGGCCGAGATCATGCGCGGCGTGCAGCGCGCCGGGGTGCGTGACGTACTGGAGCTGCGCATCGCGCTGGAGGCCGAGGCCGCGCGTCTCGCGGCCGTGCGCCACGAGGCCGCCGACCTCGCCCGGATGAAGGCCGCCCTGGACGCCCAGACGGCGTTCGAGGACCCCGAGGGCCAGCCCGACTCCGGCAACCTGGAGCTCTACGCCGACCACGACGTCGAGTTCCACCGCGCCGTCGTGGAGGCCGCGCACAACAGCGCCCTGACCGCGACCTACGCCTGGTTCAGCAGCTCCGTGCGCGAGGCGCTGGTCACCGCGCTCGGCGACCGCGACATGCCGCGCATCATCCACGGCGACCACCACGCCCTCATGGACGCCATCGCCTCCGGCGACCCCGAGGCCGCCGCGCGGGCCGCCCGGGCCCTCCTGGAGCGCCCGAAACAGGCCGTGGAGAGCCTCCTCGCCGAGAGCTGACCCGCACCACCCCTCGCTACCCCACCGCACGTCCCTGGAAAGGCACCCCCATGTCGGAAACGAGGCCGGACACACTCGACCCCCTGATAGACGCGGAAGAGAACACGGCCCCCACGCCCCCGGTGGCCGCCGCGCGCCGCACCCTGCGCGCCCACCCCGCGCTCGTCATGACCGGCATCGTCCTCGCCTCGCTCAACATGCGGGCCGCGCTCGCCGGCGTCTCGCCCCTCATCGGCGAGATCGGTGACCACTTCCACCTGGCGGCCGCGGCGAGCAGCCTCGTCACCACCATCCCGCTGGTCTTCATGGGCCTGGGCTCGATCGTCGCCCCGAAGCTCGCCCGGCGCTGGGGCACGGAGACCGTCCTGTGCGGTGCCCTCCTGCTGCTGTGCGGCGGCATCCTGCTGCGCATCGCGCCCCCGGTCGTCGCCCTCTTCGTCGGCTGCGCGCTCGTCGGCACGGCGATCGCCCTCCTCAACGTGCTGATGCCCGGCCTGGTGAAGCGGGACTTCCCCGACCGGGCCGCGAGCATGACCGCCCTGTACTCGACCACGCTGATCCTCGGCGCCACCGGTTCGGCCGCCCTGTCCGTGCCCCTGGAGAACGCCCTGGGCGGCTGGCAGGGCTCCCTGGCCTCCTGGTCGCTGCTCGCGGCCGTGGCGGCCGTCGTGTGGGTCCCGCAGGCCGTCCTCGCACGGCGCGGCACCCGGCACGGCAGTGCGGCCGCCACGCCCGTGCAGACGGCGCAGAGCGGGCCGAAGCTGACCCGGTCGCCCATCGCCTGGCAGGTCACGCTGATGATGGGCACCCAGTCGCTGATCGCCTACGTGTGCATCGCCTGGATGCCCACGGTGTTCACCGACGGGGGCATGAGCAAGAACGAGGCCGGCATGGTCTACGCCTTCTACACGCTGGTGCAGATGGCCGGTTCGTTCGTCGTGCCCATGGTCGCCGGCCGGATGCGCGACCAGCGCCTGCTGGGCGCCGGGGTCGTCGTCCTCATGGCCGCCGGGGTCACCGGCCTGCTGACCGCTCCCGTGGCGGGCGCGTGGGTCTGGGCGACGCTGATGGGCGTCGCCCAGGGCGGTCTCCTCGGCCTCGCCCTGACGCTGATGGTGCTGCGCACGCGCGACGCCCACACCGCGTCCCGCCTGTCGGGCATGGCGCAGACGTGGGGTTACCTGCTCGCCTCCGTCGGCCCGTTCGCGATCGGTGCGGTCCACCAGGCGACCGACAGCTGGACGCTTCCCGTCTCCCTGCTGCTCGTCGCCTGCGCGGCACTGCTGCTTCTCGCCATGGGCGCCGGGCGCGATCGGAAGATCTGAGACGTTGGGTGGACAGGAGGCCCTCCGGGGCCTCCCCACCCGTCGTGAGGAGACCGTCGCCCATGCACGCCGCTCACCACATCACCGTCCCGGCGGAACTCGCCGGGTTCCACGAGGATTTCGACGGGGAGGCCGGCCGCTCCTGGGTCGCCGCCCTGCCGGAGCTCGCGGCCCGCTTCCTCAACCGCTGGGGCCTGCGGATCGACGGGCCGGCCTCGCACGGCATGGTCGCCCTCGTCCTGCCCGTGCTGCGGGAGGACGGCACCCCGGCGGCGCTCAAGCTCCAGCCGGTCACCGACGAGAGCGCCGGGGAGCCGGCCGCCCTGGGTGCCTGGAACGGTGACGGGGCGGTCGCACTCCTCGACCACGACGCCGCGACCGGCACGATGCTGCTGGAACGGTTGGACGCCCATCGTTCACTCTTGTCCATACCGGATGCCGAAGCCTCACTGCAGACGCTCGCCGAACTGCTGGGGCGGCTCCTGAAGGCTCCCGCGCCCGCCGGGCTGCGCTCCCTCGGGGACGTCGCCGGGGCGATGCTGAAGGACGTCCCCACGGCGCTGCCGGAGCTGCGCGACCCCTCGGAGCGCCGGCTGGTCGAGATGTGCGCCGAGGCCGTCCGGGAGGTCGTCGGCGAGCCGGGCGGCCTGCTGCTGCACTGGGACCTCCACTACGCCAACGTCCTCGCCCCCGTGCCGGGCTCCGCGCGCGAGCCGTGGCTCGCCATCGACCCCAAGCCGCTCGTGGGCGACGCCGGCTTCGAACTGCTGCCCGCCCTGCACGACCGGTGGGACGACATCACCGCGACCGGTGACGTACGGCGGGCGGTGCTGCGCCGCTTCGACCTGATGACCGACGTCCTGGGGCTGGACCGGCGGCGGGCGGCGCGCTGGACGCTGGGCAGGGTGCTGCAGAACGCCCTGTGGGACGTCGAGGACGGCGAGGACGCACTCGCGCCCGAGCAGGTGGAGATCGCCCGGGCGCTGCAGCGTCATGCCGTACGGGATTGAGGCTCGGGTGCCGGCGGAGTGAGCCTCAGGGGGATGAGGCTCACTCCTCCCCGGCGAGCGTCAGGGAGCGCAGCTTCTGGCCCGCGAACCACGTCGCCGCCACCGTCACGCCGGCGAGCAGGGACAGCGCCAGCGGCAGGCCCACGTCCGAGGAGACGGCGCCCTCCGCCCCGATGCGCTGGGCGAGGGCGAGCGACCACTGCTGGACGCTCAGGGTGCGCGCGCCGGGGACGAGGCTGCCGAAGAGCGACTCCCACACCAGGGCGTAGACCAGGCCCGCCACGACGGCGTGCCGGGTGAGGGTGCCCAGCAGCAGGAACATCGCGCTGTAGGCGATGGAGGCGACGACCGCGGCGACGGCGTAGGCGACCGCGATCTGCTGGCTGTTGCCGTTGAGCACGAAGCCGGCGATGAGCGTGGGAACGGCCGAGAAGACGGCGGTGACGGCGATCGCGACGATCAGCTTGGTGAGGATGATCGTGGGGCGCTTGACCGGCTTGGACAGCAGGTAGACCACGGAGCCGTCGTCGATCTCCGGGCCGATCGCGCCGGTCCCGGCGACGACGCCGATGAGCGGGACCATGGTGGCCAGCGCGAGGCCGCCCAGCACGCTGCCCGCGGTGCCGTCGTCGGCGCCGACGAGGACCCGGACCACGACGGAGACGCCGATCAGGAGGGCGGGCAGCCCGAAGAGGATGAAGGCACGGCGGCGGCCCAGGAGGCCCCGGTAGGTGAGCCGTGCGACGGTGGCGTTGTACATGGCGCTGGGCTCCTTTCAGGCCGCGACGAGGTACGAGAAGACCGATTCCAGGGACTCGTCCGAGGGCGAGACCGTCAGGAGCCGGATGCCGTGCTCCCGGGCGACCCGGGGCAGCAGCGCGGTGAAGCGCCCGAAGTCGACGGCCTGGATGCGCAGGGCGCCTTCCTGGACGTCCACCTCGATGCCCGCCGTCGACGGGTCGGCGATGAGGGCCGCGGCAAGCGCGCGGTCGTCGCTGGAGCGCACGAGATAGCGGTGCGGGCGGTCGGTCATCAGCCGGCGGATCTTGCGGAAGTCGCCGGAGGCGGCGTGCCGGCCCGCGACGACGACCTCGATGTGGGTGGCCAGCTGCTCGACCTCCTCCAGGATGTGCGAGGAGAAGAGCACGGTGCGGCCCTCGGCGCCCATCCTGCGCAGGAGCTCCATCAGCTGCATGCGCTGGCGCGGGTCCATGCCGTTGAAGGGCTCGTCCAGCAGCAGTACGGAGGGGTCGTGGACGAGCGCGGAGGCCATCTTCACGCGCTGCCGCATGCCCTTGCTGTACGTGCTGATCGCGCGGTCCTGGGCGTACTCCATCTCGACGGTGGCGAGCGCCCGCTGCGCCTCGGAGGCGCCCAGTCCGTGCAGTTCGGCGTTGGCGCGGACGAACTCCAGGCCGGTGAGGAAGTCGTACATCGCCTCGCGCTCGGGGACGATGCCGATGTGGCGGTAGATCTGCTCGTTGCGCCAGATGGGTGCGCCGTCGAGGGTGACGGTGCCGGTGGAGGGGGCGAGGAAGCCGCCCATCATGTTGATGAGGGTGGACTTCCCGGCGCCGTTGGGGCCGAGGAGGCCGGTGACGCCGGGGCCGACGGTCATGGAGACGTCGTTGACGGCGACGACGTTGCCGAACCACCGGGAGACGTTGTCGATGCGGATCGAGGTCACAGCCCGACCTTTCGGTAGCGGCTCATCAGCACCCCGTAGGAGCCGGCGATCAGGGCGGCGAGGACGAGCAGGTAGACGAAGCCCGCCGCGGTGCTCGGCCCGTGGCCGTCGGGGAAGGCGGAGGTCGCGGAGAGGAACGCCGTCTGCACGCCGTCGATGAGGGTGATGGGCGAGAACAGGCCCATCCAGCCGATCGCGTCGGTGTTGTCGCGCTGCAGGGCGATGTTCTGGACGGTGCTCACCACCCCGTAGGAGATGGTCAGGACGGCGATGACGGCGGCGACGCCGAAGCCGCGGCGCGGGGTGAGCGCGGCGACCACCAGGCCGATGCCGGCGAAGAGCAGGGAGAGCAGTGCCACGGAGACCAGTCCTTGGGCGAACCCCTTCGTCTGGTCCGCGAAGTCGAGCTTGGCGAGCAGGGCGCCGACGTAGAGGATCAGCAGGGGCGTCGCAGTGAGGATGAACAGGGCGGAGAACATCGCGGCGAACTTCGCGGTCACGTAGTCGACGCGTTCGATGGGGCGCGAGAAGTACAGGGGCACGGTCCGGAAGCGCAGGTCGCGCGAGACGGACTGCGGGGCCTGTGCCGCGACGTAGAGGCCGATGACGACCTGCATGATGATCGCGTAGCGCGTGTACTCCACCGGCAGCTTGTTGAGCTTGGTGGCGACCGTGACGGCCACCATGATGGCGGCGGGCAGGCACATCACGCCGAACAGGATCATCGGCAGCACCTTGGACTTCGCCGACCGGCCCAGGCCGTACGCGCCGCGCAGGCTCTGCGAGAAGAGCGAGCGGCGGGCGTAGGAGCGGCCGAGGCGGGCACCGGAGTAGTTGCGGTAGCCGATGTTGTGGATGACGTCCTGCGCGGGCGCGGAGGCGGTCTCAGGCGGCATCGGTGCTGCCCCTTTCGTGTGCGCTCTGGAAGACCTCCGCGATGCGGTGGCGGCGCTGCTCCATGCGGATGAGGCCGAGGCCGAGATCGGCGACCGCGTCGCGCACGGTGTCGTAGGTGTCGTCGCCGGTGACGTCCACGAGGAGGACGTGGCCGGACCCGGCCGCCGCGAACTCCCCGGCCTGGCCGACGGGCTGGACGGCGAGGCCGGCCGCGGCGAGCGCGGCGGCGAGGGCCGCCGTGCCGTCCGGGTGGGTGTCGGAGTCGGTGACCTCGACCGCGAGGGAGGCCGTGGCCTGGGTGAAGTCGCTGGTGGAGGAGGAGCGCAGCAGCTTGCCGCCGTCGATGACGACGACGTGGTCGCAGGTGCGCTCCAGCTCGCCCAGCAGGTGTGAGGTGACCAGCACCGAGATGCCGAAGTCGGTGTGGATGCGGCGGATCAGGCCGAGCATCTCGTCGCGGCCCACGGGGTCCAGGCCGTTGGTGGGCTCGTCCAGGAAGACCAGCTGGGGGTCGTGGACGAGGGCCTGGGCCAGCTTGACCCGCTGCTTCATGCCCGTCGAGTAGCCGCCCATGGGGCGGTAGCGCTCCTCGTACAGTCCCACGTGGCGCAGCGTGTCGGCGGTGCGCTCGCGGGCCGCGGTGACGGGCAGGCCCGACATCCGCGCCATGTGGACGACGAACTCGGTGGCCGACACGTCGGGCGGCAGGCAGTCGTGCTCGGGCATGTACCCGACCCGCTCGCGGATGGCGGCGCCCTCGGTCGCGATGTCGAGTCCGAGCACGCTGGCGCGGCCCTCGGTGGCGGGGGACAGCCCGAGCAGGATCTTGATCAGCGTGGACTTGCCGGCTCCGTTGGCGCCCACCAGGCCGGTCACGCCCGGCGTGATGTCGACGGACAGCCGGTCAAGAGCGGTCACCCGGGGGAACCGCTTGCTGAGGCTTTCGGTAGCGATCACAGTCACACCTTCGAAGGTAGTGGCGCGTACCACACCAGGCGTCAGACCAGACGGCTGGTTCCGTGTAGTCCTCGGGTCTGACGTGCCCGTAGGGGAACGGTCCGCAGGGAGGGGTGGGCCGGGTGCGGGGCCCGGTGCGGGGCCGGCGGAGGGTGCGGGGCGGCGAAGAGGTTTTCCACAGGCCGTGCACGACTCTTGACGCAGCCGCCGGTCATTGTCACATTCGTCCGTGTCACGTTACGGACGCGTACCGGAGTCGGCTCACGGGACGGACGAATGGCCATGACCTCAGCAGTGCCTCGGCAACTCGGCAGCGGGTTGCGGGGCTTCAGGGAAGTCCAGCGGCTGGCCTACGACTGCGCGGAGGCGGTGGCCGCACAGCTCGGGCCGGGCGTCACCGAGCGGGAGGCGGCCCGGATGCAGCGGGAGTGGCTGCACCGGCGCGGCGTGCGGGACTGGTTCCACCTGCCCTTCGCCTGGTTCGGGGACCGCACGGCGTTCGCGGGCTTCCGGGTGCCCCTGCAGTTCTTCCCGACCGACCGGCGGCTGGAGCCGGGGATGCCCTTCATCCTCGACATGGCCCCGGTCCACCGCGGCTTCACGGCCGACATCGGCTACTCCGGCTGTCTGGGCCCGAACCCGCTGCACGACCGCCTGATGGACGATCTCGCGGAGCACCGGGAGCTCGTCCTGCGCGAGGTGCGCGAGCGCCGCCCCCTGCGCGGGATATACGAGGACGTGGACCGGCTCATGGTCCGCCAGGGCTACGCCAACCGGCACCGCGCCTATCCGTTCGGGGTGATCGCGCACAAGGTGGGGCGGGTCAGGGAGCGCCGGTGGTCGCCGCATGTGTTCGGGTTCGGCACGCAGGCGCTCAAGGGGCTCGCTTCCGACGCGCTCCGCGGGCACCGGGAGGGCTGGTCCCCGCTGTGGAGCCCGCACCGGTTCTCCGACCACCCTCCCCGGCCGGGCCTGTGGGCGGTCGAGCCCCACCTCGGCTTCCGGGGGACGGGCGCGAAGTTCGAGGAGCTCCTGGTGGTCACCGACTCCCGGGATCCCGAGGAGAGCGCGTTCTGGCTGGACGACGACCTGCCGCACGTGCGGCGCACGCAGGAGGAGAGGGCCGCATGAGCGAGAACGCCGGCAACGGCGCGGGACTCGAGGGCGCACGGGAGCGCCGGATCCGTACGGGCGGGGTCGAGCTGTGCGTGGCGGAGCTGGGCGACGCCTCGCTGCCCACGATGGTGCTCGTGCACGGCTATCCGGACAGCAAGGAGGTCTGGTCCGAGGTCGCCGAGCGGCTGCGCGACCGCTTCCACGTCGTGCTGTACGACGTGCGCGGCCACGGCCGCTCCACCGCGCCGAAGCCGCTGCGCGGGGGCTTCACCCTGGAGAAGCTCACGGACGACTTCCTGGCCGTCGCGGATGCGGTGAGCCCGGACGCCCCGGTGCACCTGGTCGGGCACGACTGGGGGTCGGTGCAGGCGTGGGAGTTCGCCACCGTCGCCCGCACCGAGGGGCGCATCGCCTCCTTCACCTCCATCTCCGGCCCCTCCCTCGACCACCTCGCGATGTGGTTCCGCAAGCGCGCGGCACGGCCCACGCCGCGACGGGTGAGCCAGATGCTCGGCCAGAGCGCCCGGTCCTGGTACGTGTACGCGCTGCACACCCCCGGGCTGCCGGAGGCCGCCTGGCGCGGCCCGCTGGGCAAGCAGTGGCCCAAGCTGATGGCGCGCTTGGAGAAGCTCCCGGCCTCGGGCTATCCGACGCCCTCCCTGCCGTCGGACGCCGCCCACGGCGCCTGGCTCTACCGGGACAACATCCGCGCCCGCCTGCGCCGCCCGCGCACCGACGCCTACGCCCACGCGCCCGTGCAGTTGATCACCCCCACCGGTGACGCCTATCTCTCCGAGCGGGTCTACGACGACCTGGAGCAGTGGGCCCCCGGGCTGGTGCGGCGCAATCTGGCCGCCAAGCACTGGGTGCCGCGCACCCGGCCCGATCAAGTGGCGGCGTGGATCGCCGAGTTCGCGCTGTCCCGGCAAGAGGGCGGGCGGGCGGCGGAGACCGGGCCCGCCGGCCCGTACGCCCGCTGGTTCGCCGGACGGCTGGTGCTGGTCACGGGGGCGGCCAGCGGCATCGGCCGGGCCACCGCGTTCGCGTTCGCCGAGGCGGGCGCCCGGGTCGTCGCCGTCGACCGGGACCCGGAGGGCGCGGCCCGTACGGCCGACATGGCCCGGCTGATCGGCTCCCCCGGTGCCTGGGGCGAGTGCGCCGACGTCTCGGACGAAGCGGCGATGGAGAAGCTCGCCGCGAAGGTCGCCGCCGAGTACGGCGTGGTGGACGTGCTGGTCAACAACGCCGGAATCGGGCTCGCCGGATCCTTCATGGACACCTCGGCCGAGGACTGGCGCAAGGTGCTCGACGTCAACCTGTGGGGCGTCATCCACGGCTGCCGCCTCTTCGGCAAGCAGATGGCCGAGCGCGGCCAGGGCGGCCACATCGTCAACACGGCCTCGGCCGCGGCCTTCCAGCCCTCCAGGGCCCTTCCCGCCTACAGCACGTCCAAGGCGGCGGTGCTGATGCTGAGCGAGTGCCTGCGCGCCGAGCTGGCCGGGCAGGGCATCGGCGTCTCCGCCATCTGCCCCGGCATCGTCAACACCCCCATCACCAGCGCCACGCGCTTCGCCGGGGTCTCCGAAGAGGAGCAGCGGCGCATGCGCACCAAGGCGAGCCGGGCCTACGGCCGCCGCAACTACCCGCCGGAGAAGGTCGCCGAGGCCGTCCTGCGAGCGGTGGTCCGCAACCAGGCGGTCGTGCCGGTCACCCCCGAGGCCCACGGCCTCCACTTCATGTCCCGCTTCGCACCGTGGGTGCAGCGGGCCCTCGCCCGGATCGAGCCGCCGCTGTAGCGGACGGCGGAGGAGCGGAAATGACCGACGGCCACGCGGGCGGGCACACGATAGCCCCCCGCCGCGTCTCCTTCCAGTGGGACACGACACCCCTGCACTGGATACCCGACGAGCCCACCGCCACCCACGTCATCAACGTCCTGCACCTGCTGCTGCCCGCCGGGGAGCGGTGGTTCGTCAAGGTGTTCAAGGAGGCCCTCCCGCTGGTCGGGGACCCGGCACTGCTCAAGGACGTCAAGGGGTTCATGGGCCAGGAGGCCACGCACAGCGTGCAGCACGCGTACGTGCTCGGCCACCTCGCCGCACAGGGTCTGGACACCAGCGCGTACACCCGCCACGTCGACTACCTCTTCGACGTCCTGCTCGGTGAGCGGCCGCCGTTCGGCCTGCCGGTGACGGCACCGGAGTGGCTGCGCTTCCGGCTCTCGCTGATCGCCGCCATCGAGCAGTTCACGGCCGTGCTGGGCAACTGGGTGCTGGAGGCCGAGGGCCTCGACCGGGCCATGCCCGACCCGGTGATGCTGGACCTGCTGCGCTGGCACGGCGCCGAGGAGGTCGAACACCGCGCGGTCGCCTTCGACATGTACGAGCACTGCGGCGGGGACGCCCCCGGGCGCTACGCCCGCCGCGCCCTGGGCATGGCCGTGACGGCGCCCGTGCTGTTCTACCTGTGGGGCTACGGCGCCCGGTTCCTGATACGCAACGACCCCCGGCTCGTGGGACGGATGCGCTATTCGCTGCGCGCGCACAACCGGGCCGTGGCGAAGGGCCTGCTGCCGGGCTGGCGCGAGCTGGGCTCGGCGGTGCCCCGCTACCTCCGGCGGTCGTACCATCCCTCGAAGGAGGGGTCGCTGCGCAGGGCCGTTGACTATCTGGCGACCTCACCCGCGGCACGGACCGCGGCGGGCGCGATAGGCCGCGCGGCCCTCTCGTAAGGAGCGACCCACTTGTCCGAGCATCCCGGGCGACCCGAGCGGCCCCACGAATACCGCATCGAGGACCTCGCCCACCGCAGCGGCGCCACGGTCCGCACGATCCGCGCCTACCAGGACCGCGGGCTGCTGCCCAAGCCGGAGCGGCGCGGGCGCGCCAACGTCTACCGGGACGCGCACCTGGCGCGGCTGCACCAGGTCGCGGGGCTCCTCGACCGGGGCTACACCCTGGCCAGCATCAAAGAGCTGCTGGACGCCTGGGACACCGGCCGCGGCCTGGGCGGGGTCCTCGGGCTGGTCGCCGAGGTGGACGGGCCGTGGACGGACGAGGAGACGGGCCGGATCACCCGCGCGGAGCTCGACGCCCGCTTCGGCGGCGTCCCCGACGACGCCGCCGTGGAGGATGCGGTGCAGCTCGGCGTCCTCGTGCGCGTACCGGGCTCGCCCGAGGAGTTCCTCGTTCCGAGCCCGCAGGAGCTGGCCGTCGCCGCCGAGCTCCACGCCGCGGGGGTGCCCCTGCCCGCCATCACCGGCCACCTGCGCGAACTGCGCACGAGGGTCGAGCACATAGCGGGCCGGTTCCTGGACTTCACCACCGAATACGTCTTCCGGCAGTACCTGGACCACGCGCCCACCGACGAGGAGGCCGCCGAGGCCGCCGCACTGGTGCGCCGCCTGCGCCCCCTGGCCCAGCAGACGGTCGACGCCGAACTGGCCCGCGCCATGCGCGCCATGGCCACGCGCTACCTCCGCGACCACCTGGACGGCGAGGCCGCCATGGGCACCGCCGGCGGGGACGGCGACGCGGCCGGCCCCGCCGGAGGGTCCACAGGCAGCGCGGCCGGGCCGGCCGGCGGTACGGCGAGCGTCGCTGCGACCGCTGCCGGCTCACCGGTGTCCGCCCGGGGAGACGTCAGGCTCCCCGAGGAGACCGTCCGGGCCGTGGCGGCTCTCGTGGGGCCGGGGAACGTCGCCGCTTTCATCGCCGCTGCCGCGGAGCGCGAGGTCCGGGCCCGCACCATGGACGCGCTGGTCACCCGCCCGGAGGACGAATAGACGCCGGCGACAGGCCGGTGATCAGGCCGGTGATCAGGCCCGTGACCGGGACGTTGATCCGCTTCAGCGGTCCGCGAGCCAGTTGCCGAGGGGGTCTACCGGGCTGCCGGGGCGTAGCGGGCGCGGGCGCGCTCGGGGTAGCGGGCGGTGAAGACGGCGGGCAGGGCGAAGCCCGCGACCTGGACCGGGACGGATATCGCGTTGCCGAGTCCGGCGGCGCTCACGGCGGCCAGCGCGACGGCCGTCACGGTGAAGGCGAGGGCCCAGGCGGACGTGATCACGACATTGATGCGGCGGAAGACCGGGGTGTCCCACACCTCGGGCGGCGCCTGCGTCTTGGCGATGCCCGTCGTGAACGGACGGCCGGCGGCCAGCGTGGCCCAGGCGGTGAGCGCGAGCCATCCCAGGGACAGGGCACCGCCGAAGTGCCGCAGCCCGCTGTGCGGGAGGGCGAAGGCCAGGACGGCGAGCGCGACGAAGAAGCAGACCGTACTGACCTCCAGGATCAGCGAATTCCCCGCGGCTCCGGCCTTGCGCTCCTTGACCAGCAGGCCGGCCCCGGCGACGAGCCCGGCCACCGCGCCCCATTGCCAGCCGGCGGAGGAGACGACCGCGAAGGCGATCCACGGAATGAAGCCACGCACATAGTTCACCGAAGTCTCCTCGGGGAGGCCGGGCCGGCCTTCCCGCCGACATTCCAATTGTGACATGTCAAAGATAGAAGCTCCTCACTCGACATGTCAACAGTGGAAGGTAGAGTGGGAGGCATGAGCCTGAGACACGCGATGCTGGGCCTGCTGGCCGACCAGCCCGCCAGCGGGTACGACCTCATGAAGCGGTTCGAGACCTCGCTGAACAACGCCTGGCCCGCGACCCAGAGCCAGGTCTACAGCGAGCTGGGCAAGCTCACGAAGGCCGGCATGCTGGAGGTCGCGGCGGAGGGCCCGCGCGGCCGCAAGGAGTACGCGATCACGGACGAGGGCCGCGCCGAGCTGCACCACTGGCTCACCGAGACCCCGCCCAGCACGGGCCGCCGCAGCGAAGCCCTCCTGCGGGTCTTCTTCCTCAACCACCTCACGCCCGTGGAAGCCACTGCCTACCTCATGGGCGAGGCCGAGCGGGCCGCGGGCCTCCACCAGGCGCTGGAGGAAGTCGAGCGCAATGTCGACTGGGGAGACGACGCGCTGTCCGCGAACGGCCGGCTGGCGCTCGAGTACGGTCTGCGCTTCGCCGCCATGCGCGAGGAATGGGCCCGCTGGGCCGCCGAGGAGCTCGGCAAGGCCCGGAGGCGGTGATGAACTCCCAGCGCGCGACGCGCATCTCGAAGTACCTGGCCAAACACCTGCGGCACGAGCCGGACCGGATCGGCATCACCCTGGACGCCCAGGGGTGGACGCCCGTGGACGCCCTGCTGGCGGCGAGCGCGGCGCACGGCTTCCCCTTCAGCCGGGCCGAGCTGGAAGAGGTCGTCTCCGCCAGCGACAAGCAGCGCTACGCGCTCGACGGCGACCGCATCCGGGCCAACCAGGGTCACTCCGTGCCCGTAGAGCTCGGCCTGCCGGCCACCGAACCGCCGGCCGTGCTCTTCCACGGCACGGTGTCGCGCTCGGTCGCCGCGATCCGGGCCGAGGGGCTGCTCCCCATGGCCCGGCACGCCGTCCACCTGTCCCCCGACCGCGAGACCGCGACGCGCGTGGGCGCCCGGCGCGGCAAGGCGGTCGTGCTGACCGTGGACGCCCAGGGGATGCACCGTGCGGGGCACGTCTTCCGCGTCAGCGAGAACGGCGTGTGGCTGGTCGAGCGCGTACCGGCCGAGTTCCTGCTCTTCCCCGGCTGAACCCTCGCCCCGGGTCGGGGACGCCGACCGCCCGTCCCCGGCCGCCCGGGGGCGGGCCCGTCCCGCTCACAGGCCGGGCGCGCCCCACACGGGGAACCAGCGTGCCAGGTCCTCCTCGACCCGCAGGTCGTCCGCCAGCAGCGCCCGCACCTGCAGTTCCAGGCCGTTGTCCCGCTTGTCCTGCGCCCCCGCCACCGGCGCGAAGGGATAGAACGTGCCGCGCTTGTAGAGGTAGACCAGGGCCAGCGAGCGCCCTCCGGCGTCGCGGAAGCCCATCAGGGAGCAGAGCAGCTGCGGCCCGAACCCGCCGTCCTGGAGCAGCGTGTTCACCGCGTGCAGGTCGTTGACCAGCGCGGCCGTGTCCTCCGGCGGCTGCCGTGCGAGCAGCCAGGTGTAGCCGTACGCGTCCCTGCTGAACTCCACGGGCACTCCGCCGCGCTCTGTGTCGGCGTCCAGCAGGGCCCGTACGTCCTGCTGCAGCTGTACGAAGGCCCCGCCCTCCACGCTCGCGAAGCAGACCGAGCCCAGCCCGGTCGGGGCGAACCCCGCGCCCGCCTGGAGGGTGACCGCGGCGGAGGGCAGGGCGAAGAGCTGGTCGAGGTCGGGGCGGACCGGCTTGCTGCGGCCGAGGATGGCGTCCAGGAAGCCCACGGGCACACGCTCCTTCCGGGCGGGGGCGGCGGTCGGGCTGTCAGGCGCGACCGAGCCGGGCCGAGATCCGGCCGAGCTGATCCAGCCGCTGTTCCAGCGTCGGATGGGAGGAGAGCAGGCGCCCGAAGCTCTCCTTGGAGAAGGCGGGCGCGAAGTAGAAGGCGTTGAAGGGCTCGGCCTGCCGCAGGTCGCGGGTGGGGATCCGGGCCATCTCACCGGTGACCTTGGTCAGGGCGGCGGCCAGGGCGGAGGGCCGGCCGGTCAGCAGGGCGCCTGCGCGGTCGGCCGACAGTTCCCGGTAGCGCGACAGCAGGCGGGTGAGCAGGAAGCTGATCGCGTAGACGACGGCGCTGATCAGCGGGATCAGCACGACCAGGACGGCCGCGTTGCTGTCGCGCTCGCCCACGCGGCGGAAGCCGCCCCACAGGCCGACGCGGGTGATGACCCCGGCCAGGACGCCCAGGAAGGAAGCGATCGTCATGACGGCGACGTCGCGGTGGGCGACGTGGGAGAGCTCGTGGGCGAGGACGCCCTCCAGTTCCTCCGGCTCCAGCCTGCGCAGCAGCCCGGTGGTGGCGCAGACCAGCGAGTTCTTCCGGTTGCGCCCGGTGGCGAAGGCGTTGGGCACATCGCTGTCGGCGATCGCCACGCGCGGCTTCGGCATGTCCGCGAGCGCGCACAGGCGGTCGACGGCGCCGTGCAGCTCGGGCGCCTGCTCGGGGGTGACCTCGCGCGCCCCCATGCTGAAGGCGGCTATCCGGTCGCTGAACCAGAACTGCGCGACGAACAGGCCGCCCGCGAGGAGCAGGATGACCGGCCAGGCTCCCCGCAGGAGCGCCAGCAGCACGCCCACGAAGACCACGTAGAGCAGCCCGATGAAGAACATCGTGCCCACCATGCGGGCCGTGAGCCCCCGGTCGGGGGCGAACCGGGTGCTCGACGAGGAGCGCGAGGAGTGCGAGGAGTGCATGGGGAACCTCCCAGGCCGGCTCTCTGTGGAACGCGCCCCCCGTAGGTGCCTATGCCCCGATTCTCCCTCCCCACCCTCCGTGCCGGAATCCCGGCGAACCGGGTCAGCGCGAGAGCTGTGCGAGCCCGTCGGTCGCGATCTTCTCGAAGACGGCGACGTCCGCCGCGAAGACCGAGTCCGCGACGGGCCAGTGCACCACGATCTCGTCGATGCCGAGCTCCGCGTGCGAGCCTGCGAAGTCGACGAAGGCGTCCAGGGAGTCCAGCGGCCGGTCCGGGCTGAAGCCCGTCAGCATGGTCCTGCCGAGCTCCGAAACGTCCCGGCCCAGCTCGGCACAGGCTGCGCCCAGCCTCTCGATCTGGCCCGCGATCGCCGCCCGGGACTGCTCGGGCGTGCCGGTCTCGGAGAGCTTCGGGTCGCCCGTGGTCACCCACGCCTGCCCGTGACGGGCGGCGAGCCGCAGACCGCGCGGGCCCGTGGCCGCGACCGCGAAGGGCAGCCGGGGGCCCTGGACGCAGCCGGGGATGTTGCGCACCTCGAAGGCGGAGTAGTGCTCGCCCTCGTGCGTGACGACGCCCTCCGTGAGAAGGCGGTCCAGCAGCGGCACGAACTCGCCGAAGCGGTCGGCCCGCTCCCGCGGCGTCCACGGCTCCTGGCCGTCCTTCAGCAGCGCCGTGGCGTCGAAGCCGGAGCCCCCGGCGCCGATGCCGAGCGTGATGCGGCCGCCCGAGATGTCGTCCAGGGAGATGAGCTCCTTGGCCAGCGTGACGGGGTGCCGGAAGTTCGGGGAGGTGACGAGCGTGCCCAGGCGTATCCGGGAAGTGGCGGTGGCGGCGGCGGTCAGCGTGGGGATCGCGCCGAACCACGGCCCGTCGCGGAAGGTCCGCCACGACAGGTGGTCGTAGGTGTAGGCGGCGTGGAAGCCCAGCTCCTCGGCTCGCTGCCAGGCGGCCCGGCCGCCCTCGGACCAGCGGCGGTCGGGAAGGATCACGGTGCTCAGTCGCATGTCACCGAGCCTAAGCGGTGGGACCGGCATGCCCGGGGTGACGACGGGCACACCGGCTTGAAGGCATACGCGGCCTTACGTACACCTGTGCGTCGCATATGCCCGTGGCCCAGAATGGAACCCGTGACTTCAGCTACCGAGCAGCCCGAGACCCCCGCCGCGCAGCGGCCCGCCGCCATGCCCCGGCTGATCGCCACCGACCTGGACGGCACGCTCCTGCGGGACGACAAGACGGTCTCCGAGCGCACCGTGGCGGCGCTCGCCGCGGCCGAAGCGGCGGGCATCGAGGTCTTCTTCGTCACCGGGCGCCCGGCCCGCTGGATGGACGTGGTCAGCGATCACGTGCAGGGCCACGGCCTGGCGATATGCGCCAACGGCGCCGCCGTCGTCGACCTGCGCGACGGCGCCCGCTTCGTCGAGGTCCGCCCGCTGGAGCGCGCCGACGCCCTCGCCGTCGTGCACGCCGTGCGCGCCGCTGCCCCGGGCTCCTCGTTCGCCGTCGAGCGCACCGCCGGCATCCACTACGAGCCCGAGTACCCGCCGTTCTTCCTCGACCCGGGAGCGGTCGTCGCCCCCGCGGAGAAGCTGCTGGCCGAGGACAGCGGGTACACCGAGCCGATCCTCAAGCTGCTGGCCAGCCACCCCGACCTGGCCCCGGACGAATTCCTCGCCATCGCCCGCGAGGCCGCCGGCGCGCACGGATCCTTCACCCGGTCCAGCCCCACCGCCCTGCTGGAGATCAGCGGGCCGGGCGTCAGCAAGGCCAGCACCCTGGCCCGGTGCTGCGCCGAGCGCGGCATCGCCCCGGAGGAGGTCGTGGCCTTCGGCGACATGCCCAACGACCTGGAGATGCTCGACTGGGCCGGCACCGCGTACGCGATGGCCAACGCCCACCCGGAGGTGCTGGCGGTCACCACGCGCCACACCGTCGCCAACACCGAGGACGGCGTCGCGGCCGTCATCGAGCAGATCCTCCGCGCCGGCACCGGCGCCGGCACCGGCACCGGCGCGGACCCCGCCCGGCGTTCGGCCTAGCGGTCCGCACGCCTGCAGTCCGCACGCCCGTGGCGTACGCCTACAGCCGCACGCCACGGGCGTTCAGCCAGGGCACCGGGTCGACCGCCGACCCGAACTCGGGCGATGTGCGGATCTCGAAGTGCAGGTGCGGTCCGGTGGAGTTGCCGGTGGTCCCGGACAGTCCGATCCACTGTCCGGCGCTCACCTGCTGCCCGGGCGTCACGAACGTCGCCGCGAGGTGCGCGTACTGCGAGTACCAGCCGTCGTCGTGCTGCACGACGAGGCTGATGCCGAACGCCCCTCCGCACCCGGACGCGACCACCGTCCCGGCGCCGATCGACCGCACCGGAGTGCCGGAGGGCACCGCGAAGTCCTGACCGCTGTGCGTGCTCGCCCAGTTGGCGCCGACTCCCCCGAAGCCCGCGGTCAGCTGGTACGAGGTGACCGGACGCGTCCAGCGCGCGGGCGCCTGTGCCGCAGCCTGGTCCGCACCCGTTCCCCCGCCGCCGGCGACGGCGCGTCGGAGCGGGACGCAGCGGCCGTTGTCGACCGCCGCCTCCGCCATGGTGTTGAGATCTCTCCGGGCCGCCACCAGGCGGGCCTCGAGCGTGCGCACCTGCTCACGCAGCCGCTCGCTGTCCTTGTCGAGCCCGGGCCGGGAGAGGGCGAGCTCCTCTCCCTCGGCGACCAGCCTCCGGCTCTTGCGGTCGTCCTCGTCCACCATCCGTGCGAGGCGCGCCCGGCGGCGGGCGTCGGGCACCTGCACGGCCATCAGCTCGAGGGGATCCTCGGCAGCCGATTCATCCGGAGGGACGGCGGTGAAGCCGCCGGTGCGGTACTGCTCGCGGGCGGCCGACCCCACGTCCTCCCGCAGCGTGTCCGAGACGACCCTCCGGCCCTCCAGCAGACGGTCTATCTCCCGGGCCCGCTCCCTCTCCTCCTTTGCCGCGCGCAGCGCCTTCTCGTACTGCCTCCGCGTCTCTTCCTTCTCCTGCGCCAGCCGGAGCACCTCGGAGGTGACCCGTGTCGCACGGTCCGGCGCGCGGACCGTCTCGGGAGGGGCGGAGGGGAGTGACGGGAGTGACGGGAAGCCCAGTGCGCACACGGCGCACAGCACGCACATGACGGAGACGACCACGGCGCCGGCCCTCGGCAGCAGGCGCGGTCCGCGTATCGGGCGGTACAGGCGTCGCATGGACGCGATCTTGTCGCGTGTCCTGCCCGGGCGCGCCCGCTGAGGTCCGTTCGGAGGAACACCTGCGGCCGCCCGGGCGATCCGAGGTGAGGCCCTCGTCTAAAGAGGTGCCTCCCACACCACCTTGGTGCCGCCCCCGTCCTCCCCGAGCCCGGGCCCGTACGAGCTGGAGCCGCCCAGCGACTCGGCGCGCTTGGCGAGGTTCTTCAGGCCGCTGCGGCGGCCGCCCTCCGGGATGCCGACCCCGTCGTCCGCGACGGTCAGCCGCACCGCGGGCCTGCCGTCCGGGAGGACGACCGTGGCGTCGACGACCACCTCCATGCGCGACGCCCGGGCGTGCCGGAAGGCGTTCGAGAGCGCCTCCCGCAGCGCCGCGATGAGGTTCTTGCCGGTGAGCTCCCCGACCTTCGCGTCGACGGGGCCGACGAAGCTCGCGGAGGGCTGGAAGCCCAGCGGCACGGCGGCCGTGCCCAGCTCGCGCAGGACGCGCGTACGCAGCCCCGCGGGCGCCTCGGCGGGCCCCTGCTGCAGCGCGAAGATAGCCGTACGGATCTCCTGGATCGTCACGTCCAGCTCGTCGACGGCCTGGCCGACCTTGAGCTTCACGTCGGGCACGACGGCGTTGCGCTGCGCGCTCTCCAGCATCAGCCCGGTGGCGAACAGCCGCTGGATGACCAGGTCGTGCAGGTCGCGGGCGATCCGGTCGCGGTCCTCGAAGACGGCCAGCCGCTCGCGGTCGCGCTGCGCCTCGGCCATCACGAGCGCGAGGGCGGCCTGGGCGGCGAACTGGGCGGCGAGCGTGCGCTCGGCGGGTGTGAACTTGCGGGCGCCGCGCGCCCGCGGCGTCGCGAGCGTCCCCAGCACGCGGTCGCCGCTCTTGAGCGGCAGCAGCATGCTCGGCCCGAAGCGCGGGGCCACTCCCGTGATCATGCGCGGGTCGGTGGCGGAGTCGTCGACGAAGACCGGCTCCCCGGCCAGCAGGTCCGCGACGACCGGGCTGTGCGCCGGCATCACCGTCCCCAGCAGGCCGGCGGGGTCGTCGGCCGAGACGGCCACCATCTCCAGCCCGCCGTCGTCGTCCGGCAGCAGCACGATGCCGGCGGCGGAGTCCGCGAGGCGGCGGGCCTGCTCGGCCACGACGGACAGGGCGTCCTCGGCGTCACCGCGCGACAACAGGGCCGTCGTGACGGCCACGGAGCCGTCGATCCAGCGCATCCGCTGGCGCTCTTCTTCGTGCACGCGCGCGTTGCCGATCGCGATGCCGGCCTCCGTGGCGAGGATCTTCACCATGTTCAGGTCGGCCAGGCTGAACTCGCGGCCGCCGAGCTTCTCGGTGAGGTAGAGGTTGCCGAAGATCTCGGCCCCGACGCGGATGGGCACGCCCAGGAAGGTCCGCATCGGCGGGTGACCGGGCGGGAACCCGGCCGAGCGCGGGTCGGAGGACAGGTCGGTGAGCATCACGGGCGCGGGCTGGTGGATGAGCGCGCCCAGCAGCCCGTGGTGGCCGTCGGGCAGCGCGCCGATGCGCTCGTGCTGCTCCTTGGTCACCCCGTACGTGATGAAGTCGGCCAGCCCCTCGCCGGTGGAGTCGATGATGCCGATGGCGGCGTAGCGGGCGTCGGCGAGCTCGGCGGCGGTCCGGGCGATGCGGTCGAGGGTCGTGTGCAGCTCCAGGCCGGTGCCGACCGAGCGCATCGCCTCCAGCAGCTGCGGCACGCGCGCGGTGAGCTCCGTGGACATGCCCTGGAGGCTGCGGGTGGCCTCCGTGGCGATGGCCAGGGGGTCCATCGGGCCCGGCCCTCTCCTGGGCGCCCCGGCGCCCCCGGGACCGGCGGTGTCCCGCGGGCTGGAGTCGTTTGCCGTGGCTGCCATACCCACGAGCCTAGTAAGCACCATTTGTCAGGGAAAGGGCTTCCGGGCCGGTGTCCGCCGCCTCTTCGCGCTCCAGCATCCGCCGGAAGGGCCCGTCGGCGGCCGCCAGCGCCTCGTACGAGCCCCTCTGCACCGTCCGGCCCCGTTCCAGCACGATCACCTCGTCGACCGCTTCCAGGCCCGTCAGCCGGTGCGTGATCAGCACGGTCGTACGGCCCTCCGTGGCCGCCAGCAGGTCGGCGGTCAAGGCGTCCGCCGTCGGCAGGTCGAGGTGCTCGGCGGGCTCGTCCAGCACCAGCACGGGGAAGTCGGCGAGCAGCGCACGGGCGAGCGCGAGCCGCTGCCGCTGGCCGCCGGACAGCCGTGCCCCGTGCTCCCCGACCAGGGTGTCGAGCCCCTGCGGGAGCCCGTCGACCCACTCCAGCAGCCGCGCCGACCGCAGGGCGTCGCGCAGGGCGGCCTCACTCGCGTCCGGCCGGGC
Organism: Streptomyces sp. KLMMK; assembly: GCF_036961605.1. Classification (NCBI taxonomy): domain Bacteria; kingdom Bacillati; phylum Actinomycetota; class Actinomycetes; order Kitasatosporales; family Streptomycetaceae; genus Streptomyces; species Streptomyces sp. KLMMK. Next base: position 16,229 of record NZ_JBAMDC010000030.1, on the reverse strand, counting down.
CAGGCGCAGGTTCTCGCGCAGCGAGCTGTCGAAGATGTGCGCGTCCTGCGCGCACAGCCCGACCAGCCCGCGCACCGCGTCGCCCGCCATCGGCACGGTGTTCCGGCCGGCGAGGGTGTACGTGCCGGACTCCGCGTCGAGGAAGCGCAGCAGCACCTGGGCGAGCGTCGTCTTGCCCGCGCCTGACCGGCCCACCACGGCCACCCTGCGGCCCGCCGCCAGCTCCAGCCCGAATTCCTCCAGGGCGGGGACGGGCTGCCCGGGGTAGCGCGCCGTCAGGTCCGCGAGCCGCAGCGGGAAGGGCGTTCCGGGCGCGCCGGCCGTCCCTTCCTGGACGGGCAGGGGCGCGTCCAGCACCTCGTACACGCGCTCAGCGGACTTCCGTACGCGCTGCCGGTACTGCACCGCGAGCGGTAGTCCCGCCACGGCTTCGAACGCCGCCAGGGGCGTCAGTACGACGACCGCCAGCCACAGTCCGTCCAGCCGGCCGTCGTGCACGGCCGTCACTCCCGTCCAGGCGGCGGCGGCCACCGTCAGGCCGCACGCGAGGGCGGACAGACCGGACCCGAGCGCCGTGGCCGCGGCGGCACGCCGGGCGATGCGGGTGAGCCGACCGTCCGAGGCGCGCAGCCCGGTCAGCCGTGCCGGCAGGGCGCCCGCGACGGTCAACTCGTCGGTACCGGCGAGGACATCGACCACCTGGACCGACAACTCGCCCCGGGCGGGAGCCGACTGCCGTTCCGCGCGCCGGGCGACCGCGCCGGACAGCACCGGCACCGCCACCCCGGCCACCAGCAGCCCGGCGGCGAGCACCAGGCCGGCTTCCGGAAGCAGCCACGCCGTGAAGCCGACGGCGGCACCGCCGACGAGGACGGCCGAGCCGAGCGGCAGCAGCCAGCGCAGGAAGTAGTCCTGCAGCGCGTCCACGTCCGCCACCAGCCGGGACAGCAGGTCGCCCCGGTGGGTGTCGCGCAGCCCGGCGGGCGCCAGGCGCTCCAGCTGCCGGTACACGCCCGCCCGCAGGCCCGCGAGGGTCCGCAGGGCGGCGTCGTGGGAGACCAGGCGCTCGGCGTAGCGGAAGACGGCGCGCCCGATGCCGAACGCGCGGGTCGCGGTGACGGCGACCATCAGATAGAGCACGGGCGGCTGCTGCGAAGCCCGCGAGATCAGCCAGCCGGACACGGCCATCAGCCCGACGGCACTGCCGAGGGCGAGGGCGCCCAGCAGCAGCGCCAGGGCGAACCGGCCGCGCAGGGGGCGGGCGGCGGCCCGTACGCGCCCGAGGACGCCGGGGCCGTCGGCGAGACCGGTTACACCAGACCCATCAGACGCATCAGACGCATCAGCAACAGCCGGAGAACCGGAAACATGAGCCTCCTGACCCTGCGCCTGCGCGCCCGCTTCCGCCCCGGCACCCCGCTGGACCGGCATCGCATCGGCCTTGGAAACCGGTGCGGCGAGCCGCACCGTCCGGTCGGCCGCGGCCAGCAGCGCGGGCCGGTGCACCACCATGATCACGGTGCGCCCCGCGGCCAGCCGGCGGATCGCCTCGACGACCGACGCCTCGGTCTCGCCGTCCAGGTTCGCCGTCGGCTCGTCCAGGAGCAGGACCGGCCGGTCGGCGAGGAACGCCCTTGCCAGCGCGAGGCGTTGGCGCTGCCCTGCGGAGAGCCCGGCTCCGTTCTCGCCGAGGCGAGTGTCAGTGCCGTGGGGCAGCATGGAAACGAAGTCGAGCGCACCGGCCGCGCGCAGTGCTTCCCGCACCTGCGCGTCCGTGGCGCCGGGCCGTGCCAGTCGTACGTTCTCTGCGACTGTCCCGGCGAAGAGACGGGGTCGTTGCGGGACCCAGGCCACCTGGTCCCGCCAGCTTTCGGGGGAGAGCGATGCCAGATCCGTACCGTCCACGAGCACCCGACCCGCGTCCGGGCGGGCGAAGCCGAGGAGCACGTTCAGCAGGGTCGTCTTGCCGCAGCCGCTCGGTCCCACGAGCGCGACCGTCTCCCCGGGCCGCACCTCGAACGAGGTTTCGAGCAGGGAGGGTTCGGCCCGCCCCGCGTGCCGCACCGCCAGCCGGTCGACGGTCAGGGTCGCCCGCCGCGCGTCGGGGGCGGGCGCGGTCCCGGCCGGGGCGGGTTCGGTCTCCAGGACGGCGAAGACCTCGTCTGCGGCGGCCAGCCCTTCGGCCGCGGCGTGGTACTGCGCGCCCACCTGCCGCAGCGGCAGATAGGCCTCGGGCGCGAGCACCAGGACCATCAGCCCGGTGTACAGGTCCAGTTCGCCGTGGACGAGCCGCATGCCGATGCCGACGGCGACCAGCGCGACCGACACGGTCGCGAGCAGTTCGAGGGCGAAGGAGGAGAGGAAGGCGAGGCGCAGGGTCCGCAGGGTGGCCCGCCGGTAGTCGGCGGTGATCGCGCGGATCGACTCGGCCTGGGCCTTGGCCCGCCCGAAGACCTTGAGCGTGGGCAGCCCCGCGACGACGTCGAGGAAGTGCCCGGAAAGCCGTGCCAGCAGCCGCCATTGGCGGTCCATCCGCGACTGGGTGGCCCAGCCGATGAGCACCATGAAGAGGGGGATGAGCGGCAGCGTGAGGACAATGATCAGCGCGGAGATCCAGTCCGCGGAGACGATACGGGCGAGGACGGCGACGGGGACGACGACCGCGAGGCCGAGCTGGGGCAGGTAGCGGGCGAAGTAGTCGTCCAGCGCGTCGACGCCCCGCGTGGCGAGGGTGGTGAGCTCGCCTGTCCTGCGCGCATCCAGCCATCCGGGGCCGAGCCGGGTGGCGTGCGTCAGCAGGCGGTCCCGCAGCTCGGACTTGACCGCCGCGCTCGCGCGGTGGGCCGTGAGTTCGGTGAGCCAGGAGACGGCGGCGCGACCGGCGGCGACAGCCGCCAGCAGCGCCAGGGACGGGCCCAGGCCGCCCGCCGTCCGCCCGTGCTGGAAGGAGCCGGTGACGATCTCCGCGATGAGCATCGCCTGGGCGATGACGAGGCCGGCGCCCGCCAGCCCCAGCACGACGGAGGCGGCGAGGAAGAAGCGGGTCGCGGTGGCGTACCGGAGCAGCCGGGGGTCGACGGGCTTCATGGCGGTCCGTCCTATCCGTCCTGAGGGGCCGGTGACTTGAGGGGCCGGTGGCTTGAGGGCGGGTGCCCCTTTAGCCACCGGCGGCCCGAAGGGTCTAGTGGGCAGCGGGGGCCGGGATGTGCTGGGTGCCGATCCGCTTGCGGAAGACCCAGTACGTCCACGCCTGGTAGGCGATGATCAGGGGCGTCATGGGCACCGCGACCCACGTCATGATCTTCAGCGTGTAGGGGCTGGAGGCGGCGTCCTCGACGGTCAGGCTCCAGGACGCGTTGGCCGAGGAGGGCATGACGTCCGGGAAGAGCGCGAGGAAGAGCAGCGCGAACGCCGCCGCGACCGCCACGCCGGAGAAGGTGAAGGCCCAGCCCTCGCGGCAGTAGTGGTTCACGACCAGCGCGGCGGCCAGGGCCGCCACGGCGACGATCAGGGCCGGCAGGCTGCGCCCGTTGCCCGACTCGGCCTGCGTCCAGCCGAGGAAGGCCACGGCGAGCACGCCCGAGGTCATGCCCAGCACGGTGGCGCGGGAACGAGCGCGGTCGCGGATGTCGCCCACCGTCTTCAGCGCCGCGAAGACCGCGCCGTGGAAGGTGAACAGCACGAGGGTCAGGAGGCCGCCCAGCAGCGCGTACGGGCCGAAGAGGTCGGCGAGGGTGCCGGTGAAGTTCTTGTCCGGCCCGATCGGGACCCCGCGGACGATGTTCGCGAAGACGACGCCCCACAGGAAGGCGGGCAGCAGCGAGCACCAGAAGATCGCGTGTTCCCAGTTGCGCTGCCAGCGCTCCCCGCTGCGCTTGTGGCGGTACTCGAAGGCGACGCCGCGCACGATCAGGCACACCAGGATCGCCAGGAGGGGCAGGTAGAAGCCGCTGAAGAGGGTCGCGTACCAGTCGGGGAAGGCCGCGAAGGTGGCACCGGCCGCGGTGATCAGCCAGACCTCGTTGCCGTCCCAGACGGGGCCGATCGTGTTGATCAGCACCCGGCGCTCGGTGCGGTCCCGGGCCAGCAGCTTGGTCAGCACGCCTATGCCGAAGTCGAACCCTTCGAGGAAGAAGTAGCCGGTCCACAGGACGGCGATCAGCAGGAACCAGAAGTCGTGGAGGTGCATGGTCGGTTCTCCGTTCCGCCGCTTACGCGGGTGAGCGCGTCAGTAGGCGAAGGTCAGCGGCTTGTCGGCGTCCTCGGGGCTCTCGCCCGCGCCGCCGGAGGGCAGCCGCAGCCGGGGGTCCTTCGCGGGCGGCTTCTCGTCGGTGTCCGGTCCGGCCTTGGCGTACTTCACGAGCAGCTTGACCTCGACGACGGCGAGCACCCCGTACAGCAGCGTGAAGACGCCCATGGAGGTGAGCACCTCGCCCTGGCTGACGCCGGGCGACACCGCGTCGGCGGTCTTCATCAGGCCGTAGACGCCCCAGGGCTGGCGGCCCATCTCGGTGAAGATCCAGCCGAAGGAGTTGGCGATCAGCGGGAAGCCCATGGTGAGGACGCCGATCCGCCAGGACCAGGCGGTGAAGAAGGGGCTCATCTCGCGGGTCCGGGTCAGCATCAGCCGCGGGACCTCGTTCTCGCCGGTGCGGAACTCGGGCGCGAGCCAGAACTTCTTGCGGGTGGTCCACAGCCCGATCAGCGCGGCGACGAAGGAGGTCATCCCGAAGCCGATCATGAGCCGGAAGCCCCAGAAGGTCATGAAGATGCTGGGGATGTAGTCCTCGGGATCGCCGCCGTAGAGCGCGGCCTCCCGGGCGGCGATGTCGTTGATGCCGGGGACGGCCTCGCTGAAGTTGTTGTGGGCGAGGAAGGAGAGCAGGCCCGGGATCTCTATCTCGACGCTGTTGTGGCCCTTGGAGACGTCGCCGACGGCGAAGACCGAGAACGGTGCCGGCGTCTTGGTCTCCCACAGCGCCTCGGCCGCGGCCATCTTCATCGGCTGCTGCTCGAACATCACCTTGCCGAGCTCGTCGCCGCTGATCGCGGTGCCCAGGCCGGCGATCACCGCCACCGTCAGGCCGACGCGCAGCGAGGCGCGCATCGCGCCGACCTGGCTGCGCTGCTTCTCCCCCAGCTCTTCGCCGCGCAGCTGCTTGCGCTTGGCGCGCCACAGGTGGAAGGAGGCGATGCCGACGATGAAGGCGCCGCCGGTGAGGAAGGCCGCGGTGAGGGTGTGGAAGACGACGACAAGGGTGGTGTTCTGGGTGAGCACGGCCCAGATGTCGGTCAGGTGCGCCTTGCCGGTCGCCTTGTCGACGGCGTAGCCGATGGGGTGCTGCATCCAGGAGTTCGCGGCGAGGATGAAGTACGAGGACAGCAGCGTGCCGACGGCGACGATCCAGATGCACGCGCAGTGGATCTTCTTCGGCAGCTTGTCCCAGCCGAAGATCCACAGCCCGATGAAGGTCGACTCGAAGAAGAAGGCCAGCAGGGCCTCCATCGCGAGCGGGGCCCCGAAGACGTCACCGACGAAGCGGGAGTAGTCCGACCAGTTCATGCCGAACTGGAACTCCTGCACGATGCCGGTGACCACGCCCATCGCGATGTTGATGAGGAAGAGCTTTCCCCAGAACTTCGTGGCGTGGAAGTACTTCTCCTTGCCCGTGCGGACCCAGGCGGTCTCCAGCCCGGCGGTGATCGCGGCAAGGCTGATCGTGAGCGGGACGAAGAGAAAGTGGTAGACGGTCGTGATGCCGAACTGCCAGCGGGCCAGCGTCTCAGGAGCCAAAGCCAGATTCACTCGGTCTCTCCTTGCCTCTCGCGTCGCCGGCAACACGGGTCGTCGGCGTTATGCACCTGTATGCCCCAGGTGAAGCAGGACAATAGGGCGCGCTTGTGAACGCGTTCACATTCACAAGCATTATGGCGCACCAGCTTTTCGGACAAGTGAGGGGGGTACCCCCTTCGGCCCTAGCGCCCGCCGCCCGGACGGCCGGACGGGCCGGGCCCGGCGCCGGCCCCTCGCACCCGCCCCCTCCGGACATGCGAACGCCGCGCACCCCGGACAGGGATGCGCGGCATCGGAGACGACCGGGCCGGAAGGCCCGCGCGCTCAGAGCTCCTTGCGGAACTCCTCCGCCACACGCACGAAGATGTCGTTCCCCTCGGTCTCGCCGATCGTCACCCGCACTCCCTCGCCGGGGAACGGCCGCACGATCACACCGGCCCGCTCGCACGCCTCCGCGAAGTCGAGCGTCCGGTCCCCGAGCCGCAGCCAGACGAAGTTCGCCTGCGTCCGCGCCACCGTCCAGCCCTGCCCGGCCAGCGCCTCGACGACCCGCGCCCGCTCGGCCACCAGCGCGTCCACCCGCTCGCGCAGGGCGTCCTCGCTGCGCAGCGAGGCGACGGCCGCCTCCTGGGCGATCTGGCTCACGCCGAACGGAACGGCCGTCTTGCGCAGCGCCGCCGCCACCGGCTCGTGCGCCACCGCGAAGCCCACCCGGAGGCCCGCCAGGCCGTAGGCCTTGGAGAACGTGCGCAGCACGCAGACGTTCGGCCGGTCGCGGTAGAGCTCGAGCCCGTTCGGGAACTCGGGGTCGCGGACGAACTCGATGTACGCCTCGTCGAGCACCACCAGGATGTCGGAGGGCACCCGGTCCAGGAAGGACTCCAGCTCGGCCCGGTGCACCACGGTGCCGGTGGGGTTGTTGGGGTTGCAGACGAAGATCAGCCGGGTCCGGTCGGTGATCGCCGCCAGCATCGCCTCCAGGTCGTGGACGTCGTCACCGGTCAGCGGCACCTGCACCGGCGTGGCGCCGGAGACCCGGGTGATGATCGGGTACGCCTCGAAGGAACGCCAGGCGTAGATCACCTCGTCGCCGGGGCCGGCCGTGGCCTGCACCAGCTGCTGGGCCACGCCCACCGAACCGGTGCCGGTGGCCAGGTGGGAGACCGGCACCGAGAAGCGCTCGGCCAGCTCGGCCATCAGGCCGGTGCAGGCCATGTCGGGGTAGCGGTTGAAGGAGCCCGTCACGGCGACCGCCCGCTCCAGCACGCCCGGGAGCGGCGGATACGGGTTCTCGTTGGAGGACAGCTTGTACGCGACCGGGCCGTCGGCAGCGGCGGGCTTGCCCGGCTTGTAGGTCGGCACGCCGTCCAGCGCAGCGCGCAGCTTGGGGGTCTTCTCGGTCACCGCAGGTCCTCCTCAGACATCCCGTGCGCTCGCTGCCGCACGGGACGAGCCGCACACGAATAGCGGACATGAATACTGCACACCTTAAGAGGATTCACCGGGTCGGCGTCCAGAGCAGGGGGAGCGCTTCCGTAAATGGCGTGCGCCGGTGGCGGGCGCCGTGGCGCGCATCCCCCATGAAGGTGAGTTGAGACCTCTTCGAGACCTGGACCATTCACCAGGCGCGGATATGCCACAGGCCCCCGGCACCCTGCCGTAGCCCACAACTGGCTTCGTTTCCATGGTCATTGAAGGGAATTCCTCTTGCAGAAACGTGCCTGTCAACAGTCAAATATGCCGCCCTGCCAACGGACCACCCGAGCCCTACTATCGGCTCGCCATGACAGCAGCAGGGAAGCATCAGGTGAGCCGGGCGGAACCATCCCGCAGGGGCAGCCGGCATGGACGCGCGGGCATCCGCGACGTGGCCGCCGCCGCCGGGGTTTCGATCACGACCGTCTCCGACGCGCTCAACGGCAAGGGCCGGCTACCGGACGCGACCCGCCGCCATGTCCGCGAGGTCGCCGACAGGCTGGGCTATCGCCCGTCCGCCGCGGCCCGCACCCTCCGTACGGGCAAGTCCGGCCTCATCGGCCTGACGGTGACCACGTACGGGGATGAACCTTTCACCTTCACCGAATTCGCCTACTTCGCCGAAATGGCCCGGGCAGCCACCTCCGCCGCGCTGGCCCGCGGCTACGCCCTGGTCATCCTCCCCGCCACCTCCCGTCACGACGTGTGGTCCAACGTGGCCCTCGACGGCACCGTCGTGATCGACCCCTCGGACCACGACCCCGTGGTCTCCGACCTCGTCCGCCAGGGCATCCCCGTCGTCTCCGACGGGCGCCCCGCCGGCACCCTCCCCGTGACCGCATGGGTGGACAACGACCACGAGGCCGCCGTCCTCGGCATCCTCGACCACCTCGCCGCCGCCGGAGCCCGCCGCATCGGCCTGCTGACGGGCACCAGCACCGACACGTACACCCGGCTCTCCACCCACGCCTACCTGCACTGGTGCGAGCGGGTCGGCCAGGACCCGGTCTACGAGAAGTACCCCGCCCACGACCCCTGCGCCGGCGCCGTCGCGGCCGACCGGCTGCTCGCCCGCCCGGACCGGCCCGACGCGGTGTACGGCCTGTTCGACCCCAACGGCACCGACCTGCTGGCCGCCGCCCGGCGCTACGGGCTGCGCGTCCCGGACGATCTGCTGCTCGTCTGCTGCAGCGAGTCCACGGTCTACGCCACCACCGAGCCCCCCATCACCACGCTCTCCCTCAAGCCGCGGCGCATCGGCACCGCGGTGGTCCAGCTCCTCATCGACGCCATCGAGGGTCTGGACAGCGGCCGGCCGGTCGAGCAGGTGATACCGACCGAGCTGATCGTCCGCACCTCCTCGCAGCGCCGTCCGCCCCGCACCACGGTCAGCCCGCCGCGCGGCCCCGCCGGCTGATCCGGAAGCTCCGCGTCCGCCGTCCGTCCGCCACCGCTTCCGGCAGTGGCGGACGGACGGCGGCGCCGACCGGAGGTGCCCGGCCGCCGCCGCCCGCCGCGCGGTCAACGCACCGTTCCCCGTCTCCACCGCCTTCACCGGGACGCCGTGAGGGCGCTCGGGGGGCGCACGGGCCCTGGGCGAATGGCTCAATTGGGGAGAAAAACCCGTCGTGCGCACTCTCCTGCCCCGATTCGCGGCCCCTGGTGCGTCACAAGCCGCGACGGTCATTCCTATGATGGGCGCACGACACCACGGACCGCCGTCGACCAGGCAAGGTCCACAAGGTGCACGGCGGCGCGATGGTGGAGGGGTCGATGACTCAGGGGGCCGGTCAAGGACCCGCGGCACGGCACACGGCGGGCATCCCGCCCTTCCCCGGCTACGCCGCGCCTCCTGCGCCTCCCGTGGCCCCTGGCCCCGTGGCGCCGTACGCACAGTCCGCGCCCCCCGTGCAGCCGCCGATGGACGCCCCCGACGGCTACACGCCGACCGCGCGGGACCTCCCGGTGATCGGCCGTGGCGCCCCCCAGAGGGCCCCTCAGGACGTCCCGACGGTCGAGCTGACCCCGCTCACCGACCCGCACCCCCCGGCCCCGCAGCGCCCCGGCCTGGGCCCGCTGTACGTCGTGGGCGACGTCCACGGCTATCTGGACGAGCTCTACGAGGCGCTGGCCGCGGAGGGCCTGATCGACGCGGCGGGCCACTGGGCCGCGGGCAACGCCCGGCTGTGGTTCCTCGGTGACTTCACCGACCGCGGCCCGGACGGCGTCGGCGTGATCGACCTCGTCATGCGGCTGTCGGCCGAGGCCGCGGCCGCGGGCGGCTACTGCAAGGCCCTCATGGGCAACCACGAGCTGCTGATCATCGGCGCGAAGCGGTTCGCCGACACGCCGGTCAACTCGGGCGCCGGCACGGCCTCCTTCCAGGCAGCCTGGCTGCTCAACGGCGGCCAGCGCAGCGACATGGAGCGCCTGGAGGACCACCACCTGCAGTGGATGTCCCGGCTCGACGCCATGGCGAAGGAGGACGGGCACCTGCTGGTGCACTCCGACACCACCGCCTACCTGGAGTTCGGCGACTCCATCGAGGACGTCAACGACGCGATCACCGAGGCCCTGCAGCGCAACGACCCGGACGAGGTCTGGGACCTCTTCCGGAAGTTCACCAAGCGCTTCGCCTTCCGTGACGAGGACGCCGGCCCGCCGGCCGTGCGCGAGCTGCTGGGCACCTACGGCGGTGGCCGGATCGTGCACGGCCACAGCCCCATCCCGTACCTCCTGGGGGAGGTCGGCACGGAGGAGCCGGACGCCGAGGACGACGGAGCGCCGCTGGTGGACGGCCCGCACCTGTACGCCGACGGGCTCGCCCTCGCCATGGACGGCGGCGTCACGATGGCCGGAAAACTGCTGGTCGTGCAACTTCCTCTGGCTGACTGAGGGTTCAGCGGGCAGGCGGACGGGCAGGTAGGGAGTTCCACCGCCGCGGGGGTAATTCGGGAAACACACTGTCACCTCGCGCCGGTACGGCTCTACCATCGGCTTATCCGTAGCAGGCTCTCCTCCGTTTCCGCCCACTGCCCGGTGTAAGCCGGCACCACGGCCCTACGGAGCATCGGGGGATGCACATGAACAGCGCTCCGCATCTGCTGGCCGAGGACCACCCGGAATTCGAGCGGGTTCTCGACCAGGCGCTGCGTACCGCGAACCATGACCCGGAACTTGCCGCCGCGATAGGACAGCGGCTCAATACAGAACAGCTGCGCGAGATGGCTCTTGACGCCATGCCCGCCATCTCGGCTTGCGCAACGATCGAATACCAGAACTACGTAAGGGCGCGCGATGCACTGCGCGCGCTCTCCGAGACGGCGCGCCCCCAAACCGTAGGCGCCGGGGGCGCACCCGATTCCGAAAGCGCTCCCTCCGGCGCGGCCGCCCCCGCTGCCGCGGACGGAGAGCCGGAGGAGTCCTCGGGTGCGGGCGCCGGAGCGGTGCTCGCCGTCCTGGCCCCGGTCCTCGCCGGTATCGCCGCCCTGATCTTCCTGGCCATCGGCTACGCCCTGCGGACCGTCGGCTCCAACACGGCCGTCGCGGACCCGATGGTCAACGTCGGCTGGTGGTTCGCCGGCCTCACGGCCGCCGGTGTGTTCATCGCCATGGTCGGCATCCTGCTCACGGCCCTGCGCAACGGCTCCTCCGAGGGGAGTGATGCGCGAGGGGTGCGCGTGAAAGAGGATGCCGAGCGGGCCAGAGAGGCGTGGCGGCAGGCCCTGATCCACCGCGGTCTGCTGCCCTTCGTCCGCGAGGCCCTGGCCAACGCCCCCGCCGGCCCCGGCGGGGGCGCCGGGCGATCCGCCCCGGTCGTCCCCAGGCGCCGCGAGGGCCACGGCCGCACGCCCCACCTGGGGTACTCCCGGCCCGGCTTCACCAGCCCGGACAGCGACTCCGGCTCCGGCACCCGCGCCGGTTACACCAGCCCGGACTTCACCAGCCCGGACTACGGCGGCCCGGACCACCGCCCGGAGTGACTCCGGGCGGCCCTCCGGACGCCGGCGGCCGGGGCCGGACCCCGGCCCCCCGCCGGAATCCGGGGCACTTCCGGAATCAGGGGCACTTCCGGAATCAGGTGGGCTTCCGGAATCCGGTGGACTTCCGGATCCCGGTCCGCCGCCTGCCCGGTCAGTCCGCGATCGGCAGATAGACGCGGTTGCCCGCCGCCGCGAACTCCTTCGACTTCTCCGCCATCCCGGCCTCGGGGTCCACGGCGAGATCGCCGCCGTGCTCGCGCCGGATGTCCTGCGAGATCTTCATCGAGCAGAACTTCGGACCGCACATCGAACAGAAATGCGCGGTCTTCGCCGGCTCGGCCGGCAGCGTCTCGTCGTGGAAGGCCCGTGCCGTCTCCGGGTCGAGGGCCAGGTTGAACTGGTCCTCCCAGCGGAATTCGAACCGCGCGTCCGAGAGCGCGTCGTCCCACTCCTGCGCCCCCGGGTGGCCCTTGGCGAGGTCCGCGGCATGGGCGGCGATCTTGTAGGTGATCACACCCGTCTTGACGTCATCGCGGTCCGGCAGGCCCAGGTGCTCCTTGGGCGTGACGTAGCAGAGCATCGCCGTGCCCCACCACGCGATCATCGCGGCGCCGATGCCGGAGGTGATGTGGTCGTACGCGGGTGCGACGTCCGTCGTCAGCGGGCCGAGGGTGTAGAACGGCGCCTCCTCGCAGATCTCCTGCTGGAGGTCGATGTTCTCCTTGATCTTGTGCATCGGGACGTGGCCCGGGCCCTCGATCATCGTCTGGACGTTGTGGCGCTTGGCGATGGTGTTGAGCTCGCCGAGGGTCTTCAGCTCGGCGAACTGCGCCTCGTCGTTGGCGTCCGCGATGGAGCCGGGGCGCAGGCCGTCGCCGAGCGAGTACGTCACGTCGTAGGCCGCGAGGATCTCGCAGAGCTCCTCGAAGTTCTCGTAGAGGAACGACTCCTTGTGGTGCGCCAGGCACCACGCGGCCATGATCGAACCACCGCGCGAGACGATGCCGGTCTTGCGGCGGGCGGTGAGCGGGACGTAGCGCAGCAGCACGCCCGCGTGCACGGTCATGTAGTCGACGCCCTGTTCGGCCTGCTCGATGACCGTGTCCTTGTAGATCTCCCAGGTGAGCTCCTCGGCCTTGCCGTCGACCTTCTCCAGGGCCTGGTAGAGCGGCACGGTGCCGATCGGCACCGGGGAGTTGCGCAGCACCCACTCGCGCGTGGTGTGGATGTTGCGGCCGGTGGAGAGGTCCATGACGGTGTCGGCGCCCCAGCGGGTGGCCCACGTCATCTTCTCGACCTCCTCCTCGATGGAGGAGGTGACCGCGGAGTTGCCGATGTTGGCGTTGACCTTCACCAGGAACTTCTTGCCGATGATCATCGGCTCGATCTCCGGGTGGTTCACGTTGGCAGGGAGGACCGCCCGGCCCGCCGCGATCTCCTCGCGGACGGTCTCGGGAGAAACCTTCTCCCGGAGGGCCACGTACTCCATCTCCTCGGTGATCTCACCGCGGCGGGCGTACGCGAGCTGGGTGACGGCCTGCCCGCCGCGGCCCCGGCGGGGCTGGCGCGGGCGGCCCGGGAAGACCGCGTCGAGGTTCTTCAGCCCCCCGCGCGGCGAGGTGTGCTTGATGCCGTCGTCCTCCGGGCGCATCGGGCGCCCGGCGTACTCCTCGGTGTCACCACGGCCGATGATCCAGTTCTCCCGGAGCGGCTGGAGGCCGCGCCGGACGTCCGTCTCGATCGCCGGGTCGGTGTACGGGCCGGAGGTGTCGTACAGCTGGACGTCCTGCCCGTTGGTGAGGTGGACCCGCCGAACCGGCACCCGAAGGTCCGGACGCGAGCCGGTCACGTAGTCCTTGTGCCAGCCGATCTCCCGGCCGGTTTCGGACGTGCGTGCATCCTGCGAGGTCATGAGACCAGAACTCCCTACGCCGGCATTACCCGGTAACAGGTTCGGCGGTCGACGCAGCGGTCTTCCGTACGAATCTCCGTACGGAGGTCAGCGCCCTCTCAGCCCGGTGCTCCGAGCTCCCGCGATTGCAAAGGTGCCACCACGCTAGCGCCTCTCGTGTCCGAAGGACCAGGGGGGCTTGCAATGATCGGGGCGTGACCCCCACGGACCATGATTTCCCAGACCACCCCCACAGCCCCGGGCATCCGCACGCCCGGATCCACCCGCAAGGCCATGGCGAAGGCCGGGCCCAGGAGGAGACCCCGGCCCAGACCCGGACCCAGACCCAGCCTCAAAGCCACGCACACGCCCCCGGCCATGGGCACGGGCACGGCCATGGGCACAGCCATTCCCACGGCCCCGCCTCCCCCGTCTCCGCGCACCTGCGCAAGGTGATCGCCGCGGTCCTCATCCCCTTCGCGGCCGCCGTGATCACCGGCCTGGTCGTGCTGTGGCCCGGCGGTGCGCCCCCGCACGAGCACTCCGGGCTCGGTCTCGACCAGAAGACGGAGTCGGGCCGGGTCGTGAAGATCGAGGAGGTCGACTGCGCGAAGGGCGGCGGCCAGCAGCAGCCGCCTCCCGGGCAGCAGGGCGGTCCGGGAGGCCCCGGCGGGCCCGCCAAGCCGAAGGGCCCCTGCGAGAAGTCCGACATCGAGGTGACGTCGGGCCCGGACAAGGGCCGGACGTTCACCGAGCTCGTCCAGCCGAGCGCCTCGCGCCGCTACACGGTCGGCCAGGAGGTCGTCCTCGCGTACGCCCCCAAGGCGCCGAAGAACCTGCAGTACTCGGTCAGCGACGTGAACCGGACGCTGCCCATGGCGATACTGGCGGCGGTGTTCGCGCTGGCCGTCGTGGTCGTCGGCAGGCTGCGCGGGCTCTTCGCGCTGATCGCGCTGGTGATCAGCTTCGGAGTGCTGACGCTGTTCATCCTCCCTGCGATCCTCCAGGGCTCCGATCCGCTGGTGGTGGCCGTCATGGGCGGCAGCGCGATCATGCTGATCGCGCTGTACATGTGCCACGGCCTGACAGCACGCACGTCCGTGGCGGTCATCGGAACGCTCACCTCACTGCTGCTGATCGGCCTGCTCGGAACGATCTTCACCAGCTGGGCCCATCTGACGGGCAACACCGACGACCAGACCGGGCTCGTGCACAGCCTCTACCCGGAGATCGAGATCCGCGGACTGCTGCTCGCGGGCATCATCATCGGCTCGCTCGGCGTGCTCGACGACGTCACGGTGACGCAGACGTCGGCGGTGTGGGAGCTGAAGGACGCGGACCCGACCGCGAGTTGGCGGAAGCTCTACGGGGCGGCGATGCGCATCGGCCGGGACCACATCGCGTCGGTCGTGAACACCCTGGTGCTGGCCTACGCGGGCGCCTCGCTGCCGTTGCTGCTGCTGTTCTCCATCGCCGACAGCGGCGTCGGAACGGTCGCGACCAGCGAAATCGTGGCCGAGGAGATCATACGGACGCTCGTCGGCAGCATCGGGTTGGTGGCCTCCGTGCCCGTGACGACCGCGCTGGCGGCCCTCGTTGTCAGTGCCGACCGGCACAATGCGAGTACGGGGCCGGGTGCCGGCACCGGGATCGGTTCGCGGGCCGGGGGGCGCGCCAGGTCGAAGGGTGGCCGGCGCCGCCGGGCCAAGTGAGCGCACGAGGGGGGAGCTGCCGGTGGTGGGGGCGCAGGGCAGGGTGACGGGCACGGTCGGCCCGGGGCTGGTCGGCGAAGTGATGGTGCGGGTCCGGGGCGGGGCCGAGGCCTTCCTGGCCTACGCGGTGGAGCCGGGCGAGCGGATCGAGCGCGGGGCGCTGGTGGTGGTCATGGAGTACCAGCCCCCGCGCACGGTGTACGTGACGGCTGCCTACGCGTGACCCGGCTGTTTACGCACGACGCGATTGTTTACGCATGACGCGGTTGTTTACGCATGACGCGACTGCGTATGCATGACACGGCTGCGTATGCACGGTCCGGCCGCTTACGGGTGATACGGCCGGGGCAGAAGGGATTTGAGGGGCCCCGTCGTGGGGTCCCGAAGGGGGGCTGCACGCATGCTCATCGGCATCGTGGCGGGGATCGTCCTCGTCGCCGTGGCCGTCGTGGTCGGGCTGTTCAAACTGATGTGGCGAGTGGCCGAGCCCAATGAGGCGCTCGTCATCTCCGGTTCCAAGCACCGGACCGAGGGCCTGGAGGAGGGGATGGGGTTCCGGATCGTCACGGGGCGGGGGACCCTCGTGCTGCCCGGGGTCCAGGTGGTCCGGAAGCTGTCGCTCGACCTCAATGAGGCGGATCTCCATGTGGATTGTGTGACCAAGCAGGGCATCCCGCTCAAGGTCCACGGCGTGGTCATATTCAAGGTCGGCGACGACTTCGTGTCGATCGCCAACGCCGCCCGCCGCTTCCTGGACCAGCAGAAGTTCATGGGCGACCGGGTGCACAACGTCTTCGCGGGCCATCTGCGCTCGATCGTCGGCGGGCTCACCGTGGAGGACATGATCCGTGACCGCGAGCGGCTGACGGGGGAGACCCGGGCCGCCTCGGGCACCGAGATGGAGAAGCTCGGTCTGATCATCGACTCGCTGCAGATCCACGAGATCCAGGACCCGACGGGCTACATCAAGAACCTGTCCGCGCCGCACGCGGCGGCGGTGCAGCGGGACGCCCGCATCGCTCAGGCCGAGGCCGACCGGCTGGCGACCGAGGCGGAGCAGCAGGCCGCGGCCCGGATGTCCCAGGCTCAGCGCGACTCCGAGATCCTGCAGGCCGGCTATCAGGCGGAGCGGGACAGCGCGGCGGCGAAGGCGCGGCAGGCCGGTCCGCTGGCGGAGGCGGCGGCCCAGCAGGAGGTCGTGGTCCAGGAGACGCGGGTGGCGGAGCTGGCGGCGCACCGGCGGGAGCAGCAGCTCCAGGCGGACGTGCGCAAGCCTGCGGACGCGGCGGCGTACGAGAAGCGCACCCTGGCCGAGGCGGAGCGCGACGCCCGTATCTCCGCGGCCCAGGCGAGGGCCCGGGAGACGGAGCTGG